>SXHT01000342.1 GCA_005773095.1 Planctomycetaceae bacterium | reverse complement strand
CGAAAAGACAGAATTCGAACGATTGAGTAAGCGGTGTAGGATTCTATGATACAAGGAGTTAGGCGGAATTGCCAACGACGGTCTCTTGAGGACAGGGCCAATCAGTTATCCGCTGCAGGGCCGGCTGTGCCGGCCGGATTTTCGTGACTTTCCCATCCACGGCCGGCAAAGCCGGCCCTACCAGGTTGCCGAATGTAAAACACTGATTGGCCCTGCTCTTGAGGATGCCAGCGGCCGTCCCGAGGGGTCGGATGCAGGCCAGGGGAAGATCGCCGGCCAGCGAACCGGCCTACCGCTCCACCTGGCTAAAATAACCGCCGCTGGCCGCTTTCTTCCTCCTGGGGCATTTCCCAGCCAAGGTGTTGATGCCCGGCTGCGGTCACCTTGCGGCCGCGCGGAGTGCGGATCACCATGCCCGTACGGAGCAGGTACGGCTCAACTTCGTCTTCCAGCGTGTCGGTGGCCAGGTTCATGGTGTGAGCCACGGCTTCGACTCCTACAGGGCCGCCGCGAAAGACTCGCAGAATCGTCTCAAGATACTTGCGGTCCTGGCTGTCGAGGCCGCGCGCATCGATCTCCTGCATATCGAGCGCGGCGTGGGCCAGTTGGATCGAGATCTTGCCATCGGCCTTGCTCGTCACGTAATCGCGCACCCAACGCAGGCGGTTGTTGGCCAGGCGCGGAGTGCCGCGGCTGCGGACGGCAATCTCGCCGGCAGCATCGTCGGAAATCGGCACTTGCAACTTGGCGGAACTGCGACGCACGATTTCCGTCAGTTCCTCGACCGTGTAAAAGTCGAGGTGTTCCCGCATGATGAACCGATCGCGTAGCGGCGCCGAAAGCATCCCGGCGCGGGTGGTGGCGCCGATCAGCGTAAATGGCCGCAGCTGCATATTGATGGTGCGCGCATTCACCCCTTCGCCCAAGGCAATGTCGATGCGAAAGTCCTCCATCGCCGGGTATAAGAATTCCTCCACCGTCTTCGGCAACCGGTGAATCTCGTCGATAAAGAGCACCGAGCCTTCCTCGGCGTTGGTGAGATAAGGAAGCAAATCCTTGGGGGCCGTCAAGGCCGCGCCACTGGCAATTTGCAGTGTCTTGCCCAGGTCGCGCGGAATGCACATCGCAAAGGTTGTCTTGCCCAAGCCCGGCGGTCCATCGAACAGTATATGCCCCAGCGATTCGCAACGCTTTCGGGCCGCATCCACGGCGATCAGCAGCCGGGCGTAGACTTCGCGATGTCCGACCATGTCCTGCATCCGTTGTGGACGAAGGGCGCGGTCAAGGTCGTCGACCGGTGTGTCCGAACTGGTGATTATCGTTTCGCGCATCGGAATTCCACGCTGAGTGAAAGCCCGTACAATATAGAATCAGAAGGCTGAAACACAAAGGCGGGTCGGGCATGCCTTTTCAACCGTTGCGGGAAACTTGCCAGAAGCCGGCAAAAGAGCGCGCAAGGCAGAGATCGCCGCTGATCTCACGCGGCCTGTAAGACACGCATTTCACTTACGTGCAGCAAGGCGAGAAAAGATGTTCGCTCGGTATCGGGGTCCACCACAAAAACACGATTGGCGGTCACAATAGCGAATTCGGGATGCCTGACCACATGCCGTTCCCCGCTCGACATGATAATTTCGAACGGCTCGAACGGTCGGCGGTGAAGCATTTCGCGCACGGCTTGAGCATTCATGGCTTCACGCTAGTAATTGGGGAAAATCTCCTGCGACTATACTACCCCTCGCTCAATTCTCTGTCAAAGGCGGTCGGTTCTACGCCTTCGACTGATCGTAAATGGCTGCGATCAGGTCGCTGACGTCTTTGAATCTCTTCTTGTGCTTCAGGACATTGTCGATCAATCTTCTGGCGTCGCTTTCGCTGTGGCCTAAGGTGCGCAGGGCCCCGAAGGCTTCACCGATCACGTCAGGTTCGACTTCAGCGATGTGGCCTTCTTCACGGGAGACCATCAGGGCGAATTTGGGAACCTTGCGGCGCAGTTTGGCGATGATTCGTTCGGCGGTGGCCGGGCCAATGCCGGGGAGCGCCGATAGTCCCTTGGCATCCTGCTCTTCAATGGCGGTGGCCACTTCGCGCACCGGCCTGACCATGGCCCGCAGCGCCTTCTTCACCCCCACGCCGTCAACCGAGCAAAACAGGTCAAAAAACTCTCGTTCCACTTCGTGTAGAAACCCAATCAACCGCGGCGTAAACCGGCTGGCCATCTGGTTGCCTTCCAGGTAATCGATGGTGAACATGCTGATTTCCTGACCAATCTTGGTTTGTAAGAGCCGACGATTGTAATCGGGAATCAGCACCTCATATTCGAACGCGCCGACACCTAAGGCGAGCGTGGCTTCGTGAACGGCGAGTAGTTTAC
Organism: Planctomycetaceae bacterium; assembly: GCA_005773095.1. Lineage (GTDB taxonomy): Bacteria > Planctomycetota > Planctomycetia > Pirellulales > PALSA-1355 > SXHT01. Next base: position 1,595 of record SXHT01000342.1, on the reverse strand, counting down.
CGGTGATTTTTGTGATCATCTGAAATCCCGAGGGCGCGCTTCTCGAGCACGGTTCGCAATCAGCTTCAATAGGCTATGCGGTCGCTGTGAATAAGACAACAAGAAGTTTGTCAGACTGGACGGCCTGAACTACGTCGCACATTCAAATAATAATGGCAGAGCGCAATTGCAAGCGCATCGGCCACGTCGGCCGGTTCGGGGAGGTCGGCCAGCGCCAACTCGCGCTGGACCGCCTGTTGCATCTGCGACTTCGGAGCGCGGCCGTTGCCGGTCAGCACTTTCTTGATTTGCGTGGCCGAGTAATGCAAAACCGGGATTCCCGCCTGGCATCCGGCCAGACAAATCACGCCGCGGGCGTGGCCCATCAGGATCGCCGTGCGGGGTTGATTGTAGTGCGAATAGAGCTGCTCAATCGCCATCGCGGACGGCCTGAGCGCCTTGATCACATCGACCACGCCTTCGTGGATTTCCATCAACCGAGCCGTGAGGCTTTCGCGCGTCCTGCCACGCACCATGCCGGCCTCGCAGACCTTGGGTGAACGGCCGGCGGTGATTTCGATCACTCCATAGCCGGTGATGTTTAAACCGGGGTCGATGCCGAGGATGCGAAGTGATAAAGGATCCGGGATGACGGATGCGGGGGGAGGGAAAGACTCACAAGCCTCCGTGCGTTTCTGCTTCATCGCTCACCCCTCATCGCTCATTCCTCATCCCCGTGTCCATTCAGTGCCGCCAGCGCGGTCTTCCAACGTGACTCCGATCTCGGCCAGGCCTTTGCGGATCGCGTCGGCGGTGGCAAATTCCTTCTTCTTGCGCGATTCAGCACGAAGTTCGATGAGCAGCTTCATTAAGTTGGGCGTCAGGCTGTCGCCACTTCCACCGCGATTACCCGGCAGGTTGCGGAACAGGCCCAAAATGGCAGTCAATTCGCGGAGCATTTTGACGGCTCGCACCAAGGTGGCCAGTTCCTTCGACGCACGGCGCTCTTCCGCCGACTTGCTGCCGAGATCGTCGAGCTTGTGCAGGTCGGCATACTTGTTGAGTTCCCGCAGCAGGTCGAACAGCTCGGCAATGGCGCCGCCGGTGTTGAAGTCGTCATCCATTTTCTCGAGGAAGGCGGCGCGACGGGCCGCCGCCGCGATCAACAAGGGATCCCCGGCTGCATCGATTTCGCCGTCGCTGCGACGCAGCACCGGGGGAATGTTATAGAACCGCTGCCGGCTGATTCGCTGATAGCGGTCGAAGAAGCGATAGAAGTTTTCGAGCGCCGTGGCGGCCTCTTCAAGACCCTGGTCGCCATAAACGACGGTGCTGCGATAGTGGGTGCTGAGCAGAACGAAGCGGATTCGCTCGCCCCCCTGCGCGGCAATCACGTCGGCCAGGCCGCCCGCGCCCCCCGAGCGACTCAGTTTACCCGATGGCTGGGACGATGCCTGCTCCCGGTCGGTCTGACCGCCGACTTTTCCCGCATCGGCCGCGGCGCGCAACAATCCATTGTGCAGCCAGTACTTGACCATCGGTTTATCGTGGCAGCATTCGCTTTGCGCCAGCTCATTCTCGTGATGCGGGAAAACCAGGTCGAGCCCGCCGCCATG
>SXHT01000341.1 GCA_005773095.1 Planctomycetaceae bacterium | reverse complement strand
CGACGGCGCAGTTCTTCCTTGTCGCCAGCACAGGGCCACTTCGTGTTTTACATTCGGTAACCTGGTAGAGCCGGCTTTGCCGGCCGTGGATGGGAAAGTTACGCGAATCCGGCCGGCACAGCCGGCCCTACAGCGGATAACTGGTTGGCCGGGACCGACATACGGCAAACCTGGAGCGAACTGCCAATTCGGTGTATAACAGAATAAGTCAGGGGGCGCAGTGAGATAAAGCATAGATGACTAACTTCGTGCGATCCGCACAGGAAAGACTACCGACGCCGCGAACCGCAAAATTGCCCGGTTTGGCCCTGCTGATCGTGGCGACGGCCCTTGTCTCCAAGGCGGGGGCCGTGGAACTGTTTAACGTCGCCCGGCCGGCGGCGCTCGACCAGCCGCGAATCAACGTGTTGATTCGCAATTCAGCGGATAGCGATCCGATCGTTGGCGAGACGGTTAATCCGATCGATCCGTTCGAGACGATCCCCACGATCAATCTGCAAGCCTATTTTGACACCGGTGCCAGTGGTGTGCTGCTCAGCAATGCGACGATGTCCGCCTGGGGGCTGACGGCCGCCCAACACAACGGCCAGGAAGTTGTGTTCGAGGACGTGGGCGTGGGGGGCACGGATTTTTTCCGCGTTTCGCAGCCGATCTCCATCGGCCTGGCATCGTTCGCACCCGGGACCGATCTGGAAAACCCGGTCCATTACACGCAGCAAATCAACAACATTCGAGCCGAATTGGGACCCGTGCCCAAGTCGCCGGTGGTCGATCCGCTGGAGGATTTCATCTCTTTTTTCCAGGACATCAATGTCGTCGGCATGCCGACCATGACGGGAAAAGTTGTGGTGATTGATCCGAAGCCGACGAACGAAGTTGCTCGCGCAATCGGCGCCACAGGTTCAATTGCCGACTTGATAGACAACATCGACAATCTGTTCCTACGCTCGCACGTGTATGCGCCGGGAACGCCTTTTGAGTCCGCCACCGCGGAGTCCAATCCTGGTATCCCTGTCACTTCGCACCACATAAAACTTAGTTATGCCTCGTTCGACGACTTTACCACCGTGACACCAGGCGGGGCGCCTCTACCGTCGTTGGCGCACAATCCATTCGTTGGGCCGAATCCCTTGTTGGCCTTGACGGAAAACCCGCCCGCCGACGACACGCCTGGAGTCCGCATCGAGTATGGCGGCCAGTTTGCCGAGGGAAGTTTTCTGCTCGACACCGGCGCCGCGGTTTCCATGATTTCCGAGGGGATCGCAAGTCAATTGGACGTGCGCTATCGCGCGGGAACGCCCGCCGAAAGCCCCGTGCTGGAGTTTTTCGACGGCACCATGGTCCCGGATCAGTTCCTTCTACAAATCGGCGGAATCGGCGGAACCGTTTCGGTGGCTGGTTTTTATCCCGATTCGCTCTTGCTTCGTACCGTGGAAGGTAATCCAGCAGACGATAACGATCCGCACCATCTGAAATTCACGGGTGGAGCGCCCGTTTTGGTGCTGGACATTTCCTTGGAAGATTCCATGGGCAATACCTTTACGCTGGACGGCATCTTGGGCATGAATTTTATGGTGGGCGGCGCATTCTTGTCAGGCACCGATCTTCTCACCCTGACCATCGCCGATTATGCCGCCGGTGCATTCGACTGGATCGTGTTTGATGAACCCAACGGACTGCTCGGCTTGCACTTGTCCACCGACCTGGTCGGCGATCTGAATCGTGACGGGTTCGTCGGACAGGACGATCTGAATATCATCATCAGCGCCTGGGGGGAGAGCGTTTCGGCGGGCAATTCCCAATTGGGTGATCCGAGCGGCGACGGCTTCATCGGGCAAAGCGACTTAAACGCCGTGCTGGGTGCCTGGGGCCAAGGCACGCCACCGTCACTGGCTGGGCTGAATGCCGTGCCGGAACCTTCGGCCTGGTTGCTGGTGACAAGCGCCGTGGCGATGATGCTGTTGATCCGTCGCCGTTTTTCATGGTCGTAACCCCACTGCTCTGACGCATTTGCGCATGGAGCAACATTTCCATCTCGGAGGCTACAACCATGCGACGACGCGCGGTACACGCAATCCTCGTGGCCGGTTGTGTATCACTGCTGGCGGCGATGCCGGCACAGGGCTTCATCATTAGCTCCGTCGATCCGGATCCCTGGTTGTCGACCGCTTCGGGGCCGCGTTTGGGAAACGGCGATCCGGCCACGATCACGTGGAGCATCGTTCCCGATGGGACCAGCACGGTGAAGCAAACGGGCTCCGGCAGAACACCCAGCAACTTGATCGCGACGTTGAACATCCAATTCGGCGGCAATCCCGCGCAGCCCGATCTCACGCAGCAGCCCTGGTTCGAGCATTTGGAAGCATCATTTGACCGCTGGTCGGCGCTGGGCGGCGTGACTTTTGTTTACGAGTCGCACGACGACGGCGTGCTGCATCCCAGTTCCAACGGCGTGCTCGGCGTCCGCGGCGATATTCGCATCAGTGGATTTAACATCGATGGCGCCGGCGGCACGCTGGCTTTCGCTTACCTGCCCACCAGCGGCAGCGATATGGCGTTCGACACCGAAGACTGGGCTTTTTTCGGGCAAAGTGCCGGCGACTTTGTCAGACTGCGCAACACGCTGATGCACGAGATCGGCCATGCTTTTGGCGTGTTGCATGTCAATTCGAGCAGTCAACTATTGATGGAGCCGGTGATCGATACGTCGTTCGACGGTCCGCAACTCGACGAAGTCCGCGCCGTGCAGCTGTTCTTCGGCGACGCCAACGAAAAAGCGAACAACGGCCTGGGCAACGACACGGCAGCGCAGGCCACGCCCCTGGGAACGATCGCTGCCGGGGGAACCGTGTCCATCGGCGAAGATGCCAATGTGCCGGGTCAAGCGATCAGTGCCAATGTCACCGACTTTGTCAGCATCAGTAACAACACCGACGTCGACTTCTACCGCTTCAGCGTGTCGCAATCCTCGCTGCTCGACGCGGCGCTAACGCCCCGCGGCGGCGTGTTTTTTCAAGCGTCCGACGGCGAAACTCAAACCAGTTTCAACGCCGACGCGCGTAGCAATCTGGCACTCACGCTGCTGGCGGCCAACGGCACTACAATACTGGCCACCGCTGATACCAACCCGGCCGGGGTGATTGAATCGTTGAATAATTTCCTCCTGCCCACGGCCGGCACCTACTACGCCGCCATCACCGGCGCTGACGACACCATTCAGCTGTATGAATTGTCGCTTGCGATTGCGGCCTTGCTTCCGGGAGACCTGGACGCCGATGGCTTTGTTGGCCAAGACGATCTGAACATCATCCTGGGCGCATGGGGCGACAACGTAACGGCCGGCGACCGAATGCTGGGCGATCCCAGCGGTGACGGCTTCGTAGGCCAGAACGACTTGAACGTCGTACTCGGCAACTGGGGGCAAGGCGTGCCGTCAATCGTCGTAGCCTCGGCCACCGTGCCGGAACCGCAAGCATTTTGGCTGGCGGTGGTCGCTGTGGCGGGGTGGACAGGTTTCCGACGAGCAGGTGTTGGAATTGGCGCGTCGATCAATTGCTCGGGAAAACTCATCGCCTGGGAAGCGCCTGTCCCCGGCGCGTGACCGGTTTCCGCGGCGGAATAGCCCTACGGGTCATAGGGCATTTGAATTTCGTCCGGGTGCAGGCCGGCGATGGACTTGAAAGCGCCGTCGGCGATTGCTTCGCCGAGCCTGGTGACGGTGCGAAAATAATGATCGTTGGGCCGCTTTCCGGTGAGTTTGCGGGTCAGGTCCTGGCACACCACGTCGGCGGCGGCGCGCACGACTTCATCATCTTTTCTCGCCGCATAGAGCGCGGTGCACATGATCACAATCGTGTCTTGCAGGCGCTGCGACAGTTCCGACATCCGGCACTGGCGATCGGCCAAGGCCAGTTGGTGCTTGCTCATCACGCCCGAGATCTCCAGCGGTGCGGCCGCGAACTGGTCGGCCGCGAACTCGGCGTGCATTCGAAGCGCGTCCGGCATGTGCGGCAACTGAGGAGCAGAGTTCATCCTCAGTTTCTGGCCGATGTACCACCTGGCATACGGCCAAACGGCGCCCTTAAGCGCCCAGGCATGGGCCGGGTTCAGCGGGTTCGGCTTGCGAATTCCAGCCGCGAAGAGCGCTTTGCCGATCGGCTCGAAATAGGTCGTGCCGTGATGCTTCACCAGCGACTTGAAGAACGCCATCGAGAGCATCTCCCCTTCGCCTTCGTAAATGCACGGGGCGAGATACTCGTGCACGTTGTCGCCGAACATGTGGCCGCGCAAAAACGATCGGCCGCCGTGCGTCTTCATGAAAAACTCGATGGCCGCTTCCTTTTGAGCCTCGCTGCTGAAGACCTTGGCCACGACACATTCCATTTCACCGCGATAGCCGGCGTCGATCAGGCTCGCGCACCACTCGACCAGCGCGTCGCAGGCCACGATCAAGCCGGCTAATCGCCCCAGTCGGCGGCGGACCAGTTCGCGCGTGGCGATCGTTGCGCTGTACGTTTTTCGGAACCTGGCCCAGGGGATCATGCTGGCCATCATCAATCGCATCGTGCCGGCCGCGTTCGCGCACAGCGCCACACGGCCGAGGTTCAGTCCGTGATAGGCGATCGTCAAACCGTCTCCCCGTGGCGGAGTGAGTAGATTCTCCGCTGGCACGCGGAAGTTGTTGAATACGATGCCGCGGTTATAAGTCTGTTTGAGCGCCCAGATCCCATATCTCCGGAGTTGAAACTGTTCGTTTTCCTCGGCCGGCAGGTCGACGATGAGCACCGCCGGCTTGCCCTCGATAAGACTCACCAGACCGATCGTACGCCCCGGCACCACGTTGGTGATAAATAACTTTTCGCCGTTGACGACGAAGTCATCGCGGTCGCGAACGGCCGTCGTGCGAAGCGCCGTCAGATCGGAGCCAGCGCATGGTTCCGTGAGTGCAAACGCCGATAACTTCTCGCCGCTGGCCAGCCTGGGCAGAAAGCGTTCTTTTTGCTCCGGATTGCCAAACGTCCGGACCGGATCGACCGCGCCAATACAGCCGTGAACCGAAGCCAGACCCGCGACCGTGGGATCGACCATTGCCATCCGCGTGAGAAAGGCGGCGAAGGATGCGAAGGGCGCGCCAGAGCCGCGATGCTGCCGATCGACCAGCAAACCCCAGTAGCGGGCACTCGCCAAATCGCCGAGCACCGCATCGCTGATCTTCTGATCTTGATTGAGCAGCGTACCAGCCTCGCGATGCCTGCGCACCACATCAAGCGATTGCTGCATCACGCGCTCGACGTCCGGCGGCGCTTGCGGCGGCTGGCTGGCAAACAGATCCACCGGCAACGCATGGTCCCAGACAGCCCGATGCACGGGGCTGTTGACCGTCTGGTACTGCGGAGCAAACAGCGACTCCACCTGATCGTCGGCCTTGTCGATCGCGCCGGTGCGCTGGGCTTCGTCTTCGCTCTTTCCGCCCAGCGTGAGCGCCGTCTCGGCAAACGAAGCCCGGGAGTCCGGATCATCACGAAGTTGAGCAGCCATGTGCGAAACTTACTTGAGTAATTCTTCGACCAGGGCGCCTACCTGCTCGTACGTGAAGGCGTCGGCCTCCCCCTTGGCGTCTTCGTTGTGGAAACGCTTCACGAGCTTGCCATGATGATCATACACAAACACCGCCGGCACGCTAATGAGTTTGAACTTGCGGTACAGCGCGTCGGATTCTTCCTTGCTCAGTATATTGTCAAACGTCGCCTGCTGCTCCACCAGAAACTTGCGCACTTTGTCTGCCACATCCTCCGGCTGTCCTATTCCCTCGTAGTCAAAACTCAGCGAAATGCACGCGACGCGATCGGGGCCGTACTTCTTGTGCAGCGCGACCAGGTTGGGAAATTCCTTGATGCACGGTGGGCACGACGTGCTCCATGCGTCCATCACGACCACCCTCCCCCGTTTCGACTCGATGAGTTTCTGAATCTGGTCGTAGTCGAGGACTTGCAGCGACACTTCCCCTCCCGCATCAAGCGACGCAGTTTTGTCCAGGCTGCCGGCAACCGGGCTGCGGATCGGCGCCTGCCCGCAACCGATTATCGCAGAAAGAAAAACGACAAGAGCCGTTCGGTTCATGGCGGCGCAGTCCTTAACCGTGGTCATTAGTTGGTTGCGCGAGCCCCTTTGCTTCGTGCCGAAAGTCATCTTCGCGAATCCGACGCTCGAACCCATCCTACTCACCCTTCAGCTTTGCCATGCGCTCGCGGACCTGCCTGACGAGTTCAAGATCCTTGCCTTTTCTGGCCGCCGAAAGTGCGGCGGCGCATAGCTTCTCTGCCTCGAGCGCGCGTTGAGAGGCGATGGCCTGATCGACCACGGCGAGCATGGCGCGGGCCAGCGCCTTGGCAATGACCGGGTTGTCGGCCGCAACTGCCGCTTCGCTGAATGTCTTGGCGCGCAAGGCCCAGGCGTCCACCTGATAAGAGCGGGCGATGCCGTCGATGGCGAGATTCATTTCGGCGGCGCTGCCCGAGCCGGCGGCCAGGTGCAGCGCTTCATCGAACAGCACGTAGCGCTCGACATCGT
>SXHT01000340.1 GCA_005773095.1 Planctomycetaceae bacterium | reverse complement strand
GGCGGTTGATAGGGCTTGGCGCTGGGGCCCCCAATACGCTCGACCAACAGACCGCTGATCCACAATGCATGGTCGCGCACCACCTCAGCATCCAGACGGAATCGTCCCTGCCGGGCAATCCACCGATTGAACGGATCCTTGGCCCGCAAATCCGGCGGCGCGGTTGAAGTTTGGCGATAGGTCGCCGACATCACAATCTGCTTCGCCGTTCGCTTGATGTCCCAGCCGTTGTCAATCAGGTCGGCCGCCATCCAATCCAGCAGTCTGGGGTGGCTGGGCCAATCCCCCTGAGCGCCCAAGTCGTCGAGCTTGCGCGACAGCCCAACGCCAAAACAGAGCGTCCATAAACGATTGGCCAGTGTGCGGGCAGTCAGCGGATTGTCAGGGGCCACCAACCAATTCGCCAGATCGAGACGATTGAGTCGGCCCTCCTTCACGGGCGGCTGCGGCAGGAACGCCGGCACCGCGGGTTGTACTTCCTCGCCTGAATCGTCCATCCAATTGCCGCGCGGCAGTACGCGGATCATCCGCGGCGCCACGGACACGGTGGCCAGCATTGTGGGAAATGAATGGTTCAAGTCGTCGCGTTGCTTTTGCGTGACGGCCAGCTTGTCGCGCAGCGGCTGCAGAGAAGGTGCGATCGTCCGGTGGTAGGCGGCCAGCTCATTCTTCTGCGCCTCGTTGCGCTTTGCTGCCTCGATTGCGAGCAGATGGCGAATGTTCTCCGGCAAAGTATCGAAGGGTGACACGCGCACGGGCCGCGCGGCGCTCGTTGCCCAGAGGCGGAAGTGGCCAATCGTGTGCTGTACGTGCGAAGAATTGTGCGCCAACTCGAAAACAAGGTTCGCTCCGGCCAGCGGGCTTAAGTCGGTCCGCGTCTCGAACACCGCGTCGCTCGCGGCACCGAATTTCGGAGTGATGGCCCAACCCGCCGGGGCCCCCTTCGCGTCGCCTTGGCTCACGCTGGCGATGGGAAAGTCCTTCTGCTCGAAGCTGGCCGACGGATTCGCAAGCGCCACCAATTGCTCAACCCCGTCGGCGGCCTTTTGCTTCACGATGAATTCCGTCAGTACGAAATTACCGCTGTCCGCGCGGCCAGGGCCTTTGACCGGCAACGAATCGTGCGGCAGAACTTCGAGGCGAATCGCGGTGATGCCTTGCGGCGGCGAAGCGATCGTGATCCTGTAGGTGTCCGTCGCCGGGTTCGTTCCACTTGCCAGGATCGAGCCATCATCCTGTAGCGCCAGCGTCGCGCCGGCGGTTGATTGAGCCGCGGCAGGCTTGAGCGGAAGCCATTCCACCACCCTGCCCAGCGACTTCTCCCATTCTGCCTGCGCGGCGGCCAGTTCGGGCGTTGGAGCGTCGAGTTGTTTCTTGACGGCTGCGATCTCGCCGTCGAGACGCGCCAGCTCCGCCACCTGCTGCGGGGTGGCGACTGGCACCTTGGGGCCGTAATCGTCGCCGCCGTAAACGCCCCGTTCCGTGATATCGGCGAAGAAGGCTTCCAGCCGATAGAAGTCCTTGGTCGTCAAGGGGTCGAACTTGTGATCGTGACACTCGCAGCAGCCGGTGGTCAGCCCCAGCCACGCGCCGCCGATGTTCCGCACGCGCTCGGCGGCGTACTTGGCAAGGTATTCCTTGGCCTGAGCGCCCCCTTCTTCGCTCATCATGCCAAGGCGATTGTAGCCAGCGGCCACCCTTTGCTCGAGCGTGGGATCCGGCAGCAAGTCGCCGCCCAGTTGTTCGCGGGTGAACTCGTCGAACCGTTTGTTGGCGTTGAACGCGTTAATCACCCATTCGCGAAAAGGGTACACGCTCACCGGCTGATCGCCGTGGTAGCCGACGCTGTCGGCATAACGCACCAGATCGAGCCACCACATCGCCATCCGTTCCCCGTACCGCGGCGAGGCCAACAATGAATCAACCAGACTTTCGTAATTCGCATCGCTTGGATCGGCCGCCAGCATGGCAACTTGCTCAGGTGCTGGCGGCAGGCCCGTCAGGTCGAAGGCCACGCGGCGAGCGAGTGTGACCGGATCGGCCTGCGGAGATTGCTGGAGACCCTGGCGACCGAGTTCGGCGACGACAAAGGTATCGATCGTGTTGAGATTTCGGATTTCGGATTTCGGATTTCGGATTTCCGGAGTTGCCGGTCGCTCGATCGGCAGAAACGACCAATGCCCCTGATACTCGGCGCCTTCGTCGATCCAGCGCTTGAGCAACTCAATCTGATCGGCCGAGAGCTTCTTGATGCTCTCGGCCGGCGGCATCTTGACGTCGGGATCGGTCGACGTGATCCGCTTCACTAGTTCGCTCTCGCCACTCTTGCCTGGCTGAATCGCCACCGCGCCCGACGCGAGCGTTTTGAGCGCCCCGTCTCGCTGGTCCAGCCGCAAATCTGCTTTGCGCTGGCTGGCATCTGGGCCGTGGCAGGCGAAACAGGTGTCCGAGAGGATAGGCCGAATGTCGCGGTTGTAGCCCAGCGTGACGGATTCCAGTTTGCCCGATTCCCGCTTTGAGGAGCCGGACGGATCAGCCGCTTGGGCACGAAAATCGCCCCATCCAAGACCAACAAGAACGGTCATCGCGGCACAGCGGCAGAAAATCGTCATGACCATCAAGCCTTCGGGTGAGATTCGAACCAGGCGAACGGGGGCAAGTTGCATTATAGAAGAATCCGATTGAAAATGAATCACCTAGGCCACTCGCCGCCATGAATAAGACAATCAACACGAATTCGAAGCGTGCGTGTGTGAGGCAGTTACAGTCCTGGCTTACGCTTCGGGTTAGTATCGGATTGGCAGGCACGTGAATGACGATGACCGATTCGGCGGTAGGAACCTTGGGTCGCAATGCGATCCGCCTGGTAAGGGCGGAGGGCGTCATGCTGCGCTTGGCGGACCGCGCGACGGCGGCCGTGCCCGATCCCGCGCGCGGCGAGGCGGCGATCACCAGCGCAGACCGGGGCGAATTTCGTGCGACGCTGGGGGGGGACGGCGAAGCGCATGCTTGGCTGGTGGGAAGGTATCAAGACACCATCGCCGCGCAGATTTTGGACTCTCCGACGAGCAGACGGCACGGTTTTACGTTGATTGAGCTGATCGTGGTCATCGGCATCATCGGCATCATTGTCGCACTGACGTTGCCGGCGGTTCAGTATTCCCGCAACACGGTCCGGCGAATTCATTGTCAATCAAACCTGCGGCAGATTGGGCTGGCGCTGAATATGTACTTGGACGCGCGAGGGCCCAAAGCGCGTTTTCCCGATTGCGCGCAGTTGCCCTCCGTGGAGCTTCTGGTTAATCCGCCACCGAGACCGCACCGGCCAAGCCTGGTGACGACGCTAGGACCGTACGCGGAAGACAATCCGCTGATGTTTCAATGTCCTTCCGATTTGGAATACTTTGAAAAAGAGGGAATCAGTTACGAGTACCCGTCGCTGCTGTTGGCGAATAAGAACCGGCAGCAAGTCATGGACAGCCGGCGAGGTCGGCGCCGCGCCACTGGCAGCAGCACACGACTGGCGATCATCTGGGACTTCGACCCCTTTCACGCCCCCGGCTATGCGCCACGGCCAACGGATGAGGAGGCCGGCGTTTATGACGCCAGCGATACGAACATCGCTGGCGGACCGGGAACGCGCAATTACCTGTTCTTGGACGGTCACGTGGACAATCTGTTGCCGGATGAGCAGAATCCGTAGTTGGTTGGAGTCATTACCATGAATCGCGCTGTCAAAACTGCCGTCGGAATCGTTGTCGTGCTGCTGTTGCTGGTTGGCACAGGCTTTGGCTGGCGTGCGTATGTGAACAGTCGGAAGCTGGACGAACTGCAAGCCAAAGCCGCCGAGATGGTTTCGCAGCCGCGGCCTGCAGCCAACGGCGCGAATCCTGGTGATCGTGGACGTTTCGAAGGCTTCCGAGAGCTGCGCAAGGAAGTGGAAAAGCTGCCGGAGCCGTACCAGCAAGAGTTTCGCCAGTCGATGGGCAACATGTTCCGGAGTCGCGTGGAGAAGCGGCTGGACGAATACTTGGCGCTGACCAGGTTCGAACGTAAGAAGCATCTCGACCAAGAAATTGCCGAAGGCGAGCAACGCCGCAAACAACGCGACGCCGAGCGCGCACGCGGCAGCGCGACAGGCGGCGGAAACGGCAGCGGGGCGCCTGGCGGCGGTGATCGTGGTCGCGGCTGGCCTGGGGGCCGCGGCAGTCTTTCCGCTCGGCTCGATAGCACTTCGCCGGCGTTCCGCGCCAAGTGGTCCGAGTACCGTCGCGACATGGAAATACGTCGCAAAGAACTCGGCTTGCCGGCCGAAAGTTGGCGCGGCCCCCCCCGCTGACTCTTCTCAGTTGATGAACCGTGCCACGAAAATCTCGATTGTCGTCGCCTTCCTGATTTTTTCGCTAGGTGTCACCGGCTGGATTTGCGGGGTTTCCCTGGGGGCGGAGCGTGAGGTTCAGGTTGAACTTCTTCGTCAGTCGCTCGATCCAAGCCAGATCGCCTCAACGAAGGCTACGCCACGATCCCGTTCACAACTTCGCCGTGGACGTCGGTCAGGCGGTAGTCGCGGCCCTGAAAGCGATAGGTCAGTCGCAAGTGGTCGAAGCCCAAGAGATAGAGGATCGTGGCTTGCAGGTCGTGGACATGCACCTTGTCGCGGGCGATCGAGAAGCCGAGGTCATCCGAGTCGCCGTGCGTGTAGCCTCCCTTCACCCCGCCGCCGGCGAGCCACATCGAGTAGCAGTCGGGATAATGGTCTCGGCCGAGCACGCCGCCCTCCGCGGTGCGCCCTTCACGGAACGGCGTACGGCCAAACTCACCGCCGCAGATCACCAGCGTCTCGTCCAGCATTCCGCGCTGCCGCAGATCCTTGAGCAGGGCGGCAATCGGCTTGTCCATCGTGGCGCATTTTTTGGTCAGACCGTCGCGAATGTCTTCTGCGGGACTTGTACCGTGGAAGTCCCAGCCCCAGTCGAACAACTGCACAAACCGCACGCCTTGCTCGACCAGCCTGCGCGCGAGCAGGCAGTTGTTCGCGAAGCTGGCTGCGCCGGGCTGCGCCCCATAAGCTTCCAGCGTCTCCTTGTTCTCCCGCGTGATGTCCATCACTTCGGGCACCGAGGTCTGCATGCGAAACGCCAATTCATACTGGACGATTCGGGTTAGTGTTTCCGGGTGTCCCAATTCGCGGGCCTGCAAATCGTTGAGGTCGCGCAGGGTGTCGAGGCTATGGCGACGCAGTTCGCGGTCCATGCCGGGTGGGTCCGATGCGTACAAGACCGGGTCACCTTTGGAGCGGCACTGCACACCCTGAAAGACCGACGGCAGAAAACCGCTGCCGAACGAATTCTTGCCGCCGTTGGGCTGCACGCCGCTGGAGATCAGCACGACGAAGCCCGGCAGGTTTTCGTTTTCCGTGCCCAGGCCGTACGTCGCCCAGGCGCCCATCGAAGGCCGGCCCGAGCGGGAAGAGCCGGTGTACAATAGCAGTTCGGCCGGTGCGTGATTGAATTGATCGGTGGTCATCGACTTGATCATGCAGATCTCGTCGGCAGCGCCGTGCAGATGCGGAATCGCGTCCGACATCCAGACGCCCCCCTGGCCGTGCGGTGCAAAACGACGGGGTGTGCCCATCAATTTCGGAACACCTGAAGTGAACGCGAAACGCTTGCCCTTGAGAAACTCGCCCGGGCAAGGCTGGCCATCGTGTTTGACCAACTCCGGCTTGTAGTCGTAAAGGTCGAGATGCGGCGGCGAACCGGTCAGGTGCAGGTAGATGACCCGCCTGGCCTTCGCATCGAAGTGCGGCTTCTTCGGCGCGAGCGGATTGATCACGTACCTGGGGGAGGCGGGTGAATCGCCGGCCAGCAGCGACGCCAGTGCGATTCCGCCGAAGCCGAGTTGGCACTGTTTGAGGAAGTGGCGTCGCGTTTGCAGTTGCAGACGCTCAAGCTGGGGATGCATCAGAAAGCTCCGTTGGTCGACTTGCCGGCGGCGCCGATGGGAGGGCTGGTGTGGTGGTGGCGAGGGAAGGCCGCCGTTATCGTTTCATCAAAAACTCATCGAGGTTCAAGAGCACATTGCCGACGACCGTCCAGGCGGCAAGTTCGGCGACGCTGAAATCGGCGGGGAGCGTCCCCAGCGGATCGCCGGCCATCTGGCGGGCCTTCTCAGGCTGTGGCTGAAAGTGTTTCGCGCCACGTTCATAAAGCGTGACCAGCTGGGCCAGCTCTTGATCGTTTGGTTCGCGACACAAGCACGATCGGAACGCGAAACGTGCTCGCTCCCCAGGACTCGAACCACCGCCGGACACAATCCGCCGGGCGAATGCCTGCGCCGCCTCGACATACACCGGGTCGTTGAGCGTGACCAGCGCTTGCAGCGGCGTGTTGGTGCGCACGCGGCGAACGGTGCAGACCTCGCGGTTGGGAGCATCGAAGGTAGCCATCGACGGATAGGGGTTCGATCGCCGGAACGTGGTGTACAGCGCTCGGCGGTATCTGTCTTCGCCTTCACTCGTTTGCCAGTCGGTGCTGCCGCCAAATGCCGCCGTGAGGCCAAACGCCGGCTGCACGGGTTTGACCGGCGGGCCGTACATCTTCGGGCTTAAGAGGCCGCTTACCGCCAGCGCCTGATCGCGGACCATTTCCGCCGACATGCGGAACCGCGGCCCGCGCGCGAGCAGTCGATTGTCAGGATCGACGCTTTCCAACTCGGGCGTCAGTTTCGACGATTGCCGATACGCGGCCGACGTGACCAGCAGCTTGATGAATGCCTTCATGTCCCACCTGGTGTCAACCAGTTTCACTGCCAGCCAGTCGAGCAGCTCTGGATGAAACGGTTGTTCGCCCTGCGAGCCAAACTCTTCGCTGCTTGCGACTATGCCGATGCCGAACAGCTGCTCCCAGTAGCGATTGGCGATGACACGGGGCGTGAGCGGGTTGTTTTCATCGACCAGCCATCGGGCCAAGGCGAGCCGATCGCGTGAGGCGCCCTCGGAAAGCGCCGGAAACGCGGCGGGAACACCCGCGGTTACTTCGGCCCCCAGTTCGAGGAAATTACCCCGATGCTGGATTTTTGTCACGCGATGCTTGTCGACGGGCAAATCGCGCATGATCGGCACTGTGACCGGTATAATCTCCGCGTGCCCCTGCTTAGGCTGCTCTTCCTGCCCGGGCTCGTAAATCGAAGCCAGCGGAGATTCATCTTGCCGATCGGCGTCTTCCGACTGGTTAAAGAACGCGAATAGCTTGAAGTACTCTTCCTGGGATAGCGGATCGTACTTGTGGCTGTGGCACTGAGCGCACGCGATCGTGGTGCCCATCCAGACGGCCATGGTTGTGTTCACCCGATCGACAATCGCCGCGTTGCGGAACTCTTCGTCGTTGGTGCCACCTTCGTTGTTGGTCAGCGTATTGCGGTGGAATGCCGTGGCGACAAGTTGCTCTTCGGTCGGGTTGGCCAGCAGGTCTCCCGCGATCTGTTCGATCGTAAACTGATCGAAAGGCTTGTTCGCATTCAGCGAACGAATCACGTAATCGCGAAACAGCCAGATCGTGCGCGGCGGGTCGTCGGCGTAGCCGGCCGAGTCGGCATAACGAGCGAGATCGAGCCACATCTGGGCCCAATGCTCTCCGAAAGCGGGCTTCGCGAGCAGGCGATCGACCCGTCTCTCGTAAGCCTGCGGGTCGCGATCATGAACGAAGGATTCCGCCTCTTCCCAGGTGGGCGGCAGGCCCGTCAGATCGAGCGATACGCGGCGAATCAGTGCAAATCGGTCCGCCTCGGGCGAGGGCTTCAGCGCGGCGTTTTCCATGCGCGCGAGCAGGAAGCGATCGATCTCATTGCGGGGCCATGCGTTGTCCTTCAGCGCGGGAAGGTCCGGACGAACCGCCTTCACGTACGACCAATGCACCGAGAACTTCGCTCCCTGTTGAATCCACTCGCTGGTCAGAGAAATCTCTTGCGGCGAAAGCGATTTGTTCGTGGCGGGGGGGGGCATGACCTCGTCCGGATCCCGCGAGGAAATGCGTCGGATGATCTCGCTTTCCGCGGGCTTTCCTGGTACGACGGCAAAGTAGCCGCCTAAGTCGACGGTCATCCCCTCCGCGGTGTCGAGTCGCAGCCCGCCTTCAGCCCCCCCTTTGCGTTGACTGGCATCGGGACCGTGGCAGAAAAAGCACTTGTTCGAGAGAATGGGCTTGATGTCCCGGCTAAAGTCCAGCGGAGGCTTCGCATGCGAATGCGCTGGCAACGTCAACCATCCTGTGAGCAGGCTGACGATCAGGGTGAGTTGAATTGGCGGGTGCCGCATCTTTTTGCAGTTCCAATGCTGACCATTCTCCGGGGTTGACCAGAAGTCGATCCGGATTAAGCGACGATTCCTTGGACGACATCTCCGGCCACGTCGGTCAATCGGAAATTTCGGCCGTTGAACAGATAGGTGAGCTTCGTATGGTCCATTCCCAGCAGGCGCAGGATCGTAGCGTGCAAGCTCTCTTCCGGCTTGCCCGGAATAATCACCGCTCCCGATTCGCCCCCTTGCTCCCATCCCGGCCGGCTGTCGAGCTGCAGACCGCTTTCAACCGTCTTGGCCTGGGCCGAATGGCACTTGAAGCAGCGCTGCTCCAGGAGCGAGCGAATATTCTGCTCGAAGAATTGAAGGTCGTCCGCCGATGGCTCGTCCGCGATTGCCGCGCGCACCTCCAACCACAGCATGGAGCTCATCAAGATCGCTACCACTCGAAGCATGGCAGTCTCGCTTACGGGTGGGACGCTCCAAGGGATGCTGGCAGCCGGGCAGCACTTTGAGGCGACGCGAGGCGGGATCCTGCACTTCGTCGCTAACTCCCGATTATCATCCCGCAATTTCTCTGCGTCAATCAGGAACCCGCGGGCGATTCTCGGAGAATGCGGGAATGGCTCTGCTCGAATCGCGGGAGGCGGCGCTGAGTTTCGGTAGGCCGGCGGTGATCGATCGCGTTACGCTGCGGATTCTTGGATCTGCGGGATGGGCTCTGCGATTTCCTCTCCGACCCTGAATTTGGTACAGTTGAAAGCAACCCACGAAGCTGACTATGGCGCTCTTGAGTTTGCAGGACGTGACGCTGAGTTTCGGCGGGCCGGCGGTGCTCGATCGCGTTACGCTGCGGATTGATGCGGGGGAGCGGATCGGTCTGGTCGGGCGCAATGGGGCTGGTAAATCAACCCTCGTGCGGCTGATTCATGGCGATCTATCGGCTGAGAAGGGGGAGGTGACGCGAGGGCAGGGGCTGTCGGTGGCGCTACTCTCCCAGGAAGTGCCGCGAGGCTTGTTGGGCTCGGTGTTTGATCAAGTGGCCCGTGGGCTGGGACCGCATGCCGAATTGCTGGCGGCCTTTCATCATGTCAGCCTGCAGTATGCGGCCGAGCATTCCGAAGAACTTCGGACGGAACTGGTGCGCCTGGAAAAAGCCCTCGAATCGTACGGCGGCTGGAAGATGAACCAGCGGGTCGAGCAAGTGCTTGCGCGAATGGAGCTTCCCGCCGACGCGCGCTGTGAACATCTTTCGGCCGGGCTACAACGGCGCGTCCTGCTGGCCAGGGCGATTGTCCGCGAGCCTGACCTGCTGTTGCTCGACGAGCCGACGAACCATCTGGATTTGGCGGCGATCTCCTGGCTGGAAGAATTTCTGCTGCGATACGACAAGACCGTGCTGTTCATCACGCACGACCGCATGTTTCTCCGCCGCCTGGCAACGCGAATCGTCGAGATCGATCGGGGGCTGCTCACGAGCTGGGCCTGCGATCACGCCACCTATCTGGAGCGCAAGCAGGCAGCGCTCGAGGCCGAGGCCCGGCAGCAGGCTTTGTTCGACAAACGACTGGCGCAGGAGGAAGCCTGGATACGGACCGGCATCAAGGCCCGCCGCACACGGAATGAAGGGCGCGTGCGGGCGCTTGAGAGGTTACGCGAGGTCCGCCAGGCGCGCCGCCAGCGGCCCGGCGAGGCGCGGATGCAGGTGATCGATGCGGAACGATCGGGGCGATTGGTGATCGAAGCAAGAGGAGTGACGTTTCGCTACGGCGCTCAGAGCCGGCCGGAGAACCGTCCGCAGTCAGGCGGACCGGCAGATCTTACTCCAAAGATTCCAAACACTGAGACGGTCCCCGATGATGTAGCGACGATTCGCGGCTTGACCACTCTGGTCCTGCGAGGCGACAAGATTGGCATCATCGGACCGAACGGCTCCGGTAAGACAACGCTGTTACGGTTGTTGTTGGGTGAGCTCACGCCGCAAACCGGTGGCGTGCGGCATGGGACCAGTCTCGAGGTTGCCTACTTCGATCAATTGCATGCGCAACTCGATGATCAGAAAACCATCATCGAGAACGTGACCGACGGCGCCGATCGGATTACGATTGGCGGTCAGACCCGGCATGTGATCGGCTATCTGGAAGATTTCTTGTTCTCGCCCGAGCAGTCGCGGCGGGCGGTGAAATATCTGTCGGGGGGCGAACGGAATCGGTTGCTGTTGGCCCGGTTGTTCACCAGGCCATCGAATGTGCTGGTGCTCGACGAACCGACGAACAACCT
>SXHT01000339.1 GCA_005773095.1 Planctomycetaceae bacterium | reverse complement strand
CGGCATCGGCTGCGACGGTTGCGGGGATGTCAGTGCCAGGCATCTTGCAGATTGGAAATTTGAGATCGGAGATTACCGATGGCAGCGGCCTGCCTCTTCGTGGTTCCCAACCGTCAGTATGCGGCGAAAAGCGTGGTTTTACAACGCCGCCTGCCGGCCGCTATACTTTGGGCGCCACGTGGCGCGCATGGCGGTTTCCGTTACACCACCAAAATTAACAGGGGCGGTCGCATGAAACTGGATTACTGGGAACGGCGAGGATTTCTTAAGGCTTCGGGCACGGCCGCGTTGGCGGCATGTGCGGCCGCAATCAAGGGAGGACAACTCGTGGCGGACGAGACGAAACTGCGGCTCAGGAAAGCCGTCAAGTTCGGGATGATCGGCGAGGGAAAGACCCTCGAAGACAAGTTCTCCCTGATTAGGGAACTTGGCTTCGAGGGTGTTGAGTTCAATAGCCCCAGCGGCATCAATCGCGAGGAGGCCGTCAGTGCGAGAGACAAGACGGGCATCGAGATTCACGGCGTCGTCGATTCCATTCACTGGCAAACGCGGCTTTCGGATCCCGATCCAGCCGTGCGCGAGAAGGGGCTGGAAGGACTTCAAACGGCGATTCGCGATTGCGCTTACTATGGCGGCACAACGGTCTTGTTAGTCCCCGGCAAGGTGACCGACGAAAAGAACGAGAACTTTGACCAGGTCTGGGAACGGAGCACGGAGCAAGTCAAGAAAGCAATTCCGCTGGCGGACGAGCATAAGGTGAAGATCGGCATTGAAGTGGTGTGGAACAATTTTATTACGACGCCCGAGCAGTTGATCAAGTACGTCGACCAGTTCGAAACGCCGACGGTGGGCGCCTACTTCGATTCCAGCAATATGATCAAGTATGGCGTGCCGAGCGCCGATTGGATTCGCAAGCTCGGCAAACGGATGCTCAAGTTCGATCTCAAAGGCTACAGCAAGTCGAAGCAATGGGTCGGCATCGGCGAGGGCGACGAGAACTGGCCCGACTTTCTCAAAGCGCTCGACGAAGTGGGCTACCAAGGCTGGGCCACGGCAGAAGTGGGTGGCGGCGGTCGCGACGTCCTGGCAGATATCTCAAAGCGAATGGACAAGGTGCTGGGGCTCGCTTAACGCAGTCATGTGCTCGACCGCGATAAGGATGGGAAGGATTGGTACATCGTGTATCATCGCCGCCCGCCGGGCGAAACCGATCGCGACCATCGCGTGACATGCATTGATCGGATGGAGTTCAACGACGGCACGATCAAGCCCGTGGTTTTGCCCCACGAAGGGCCGGCAGCTTTGCCGCTGAAGTGAGGAGCTGACAGGCAAACCCAGCCCGGTTCACCTGGCTTTCCGCGCCAGCGGTTCTGGGCCCGGCGTTCACGCCGGGTTGAACTTCCGAGCGTCGTGCTTGCGCCCGGTAAAACGCTGCGCAGCCCAACGATCTATCGCTTCCGCACGAAGTGACGTCAGCACACGAATGGTTTTTCAACCTGCGCTTTAGCTCGCCCTTTCGTGCCTCCATTCCGCCGGATCCTGTCCGTAATACTCGTGCAGCAGGTCGTACAACTCAGGATGTTGTTCTCGCAGCTCGCGCGGGGCGTCAAAGAAACATTCGGTCGTAACTGCGAAGAATTCCGCCTCATTCGTCGTGCCGTACGGGTCGATCAACGTCGGTCGTCCGTGACGGGCATCGCGGATCAGGCGGCTGAATTCGGCCGTCATCACTGTGTGCCAACGCTCAGCCTGATCGCGCGAGTGCAAGGGCGGCGTGCCGTTGACTTCGCGATCGAGCATGTCAAGCTGATGGGCAAACTCGTGCAGCACCAGATTCTGTCCGTCCCACGGTTGGGTGATGTCCTCCTGGATTTCTTTCCACGACAAGATCACCGGCCCGCGATACCAGGCTTCGCCGTGTCGGTCGTCTTCGGTCTCCATGATGACGCCGATGTCATTGCGTTTTGCCGGCGCCCGGTAATCCGACGGATAGATCAGGACCGACAGCACGTGGCTGAAGTAATCGTGCTCCAAGCCCAGCAGCAGGAGGCATGCATAAGCGGCGATCGTGACCCGCATCTCGTCGGTCAGGGCGAGGCCGCTACAGCCTTCCCAATTTTTCTCGGCCACGAAGATTCGAATGCAATCTCGGAGTCGGTCCTGCTGAGCAGTTGAAATCACGCGATAGGGCGCTACGTTGCGCTCGAGAATCTCCAGCCAGCCCGCTGGGAAATGGCACGCCAGCAACTTCGTGCGACGGCGATTCTTGAGCCAGGAAATGACCATTGTGATTCTGCTTCGCGCACAGGATTATCTTACGATTCGCCTTTGGGTCGACTCACAGGATTGTGTGCCGAAACGGGAAGTTCCCAACAAAGAGCCCGCGCCGGCGCCGAATATTCCCAGCCTACGGAAGACGGGTTCCGATGTCACGCATTTTGGCGCAGGTGCAAAACAGAACCGGCTCAGTCGCCAACTTGCAGCAACTGAGCCGGCGTTCCCATGCCAGATTGTTGATAGGGGGCTCACTCGTGCGACCTGCCGGGTTCGATTTCAGTAACCGTTCACTGCCCAAAAAAGGGGGCACAATTTCCCGCGAACCACGTTGGACAACCTTCTGACAGAACGATGCGACTCTCGTGAATTCGCCTGGAAAATGAGCCAGTTCCCGGCCCATGAACGGTTACATAACGTAAAGCTTTCTATCCCGGCTGCGAGCGCGAAGGGGTTTCGTTGCGGTTGGACGCTTTCGCTCGCGGCCGGGATAGAAAGCCGTTGAACTTAATCGCACACGGGACGCTGCTATGGGGTTTGTTCAACGGCCGTCG
>SXHT01000338.1 GCA_005773095.1 Planctomycetaceae bacterium | reverse complement strand
TGGCGAGTTGTACGAGAGCACGGTTGTCTGCCCGTGGCACGCCTGGCGTTTCCGCGTCACCGACGGCGCCTGGTGCGACAATCCCCGCGTCAAGACCGACGTCTACGAAGTCCGCGTCGTCGGCGACGAGATTCAAGTGAAATCTCAGGGCTGAAAACGGCCGAAGAGCTATTGCCGAGAATTGGCAAAATACCAGGCGCCGGGGCCGACAAGGCTTTGATTAAAGGTCGGCTGACGATTTTCGCTTTTCAGAAGCGTTGCGACTACGGCTTCGTCAAGCTTCTTGCCGCAGACAGCAGCAAGTTTGCCGCGGTCCAAAACGCGCTTCGCGCGGGCACGCACTTCGATCAGGCGTTCGCCAAAGCCTATGGCGGCGCCCCCATGCAAGCCGCCGCCAACTGGGTGCCGCGAGCGCCGAAAGGACGTAGCCAATTTCGGATTTACAGTCGGCTTTCTTCCCGCCCATACTAGGCGTTGTCTCAACCTGTCATTCCGATGTGCGAGCCAGGAAAATTGCACAGGCCGGGGACTGGCTCATTTTCCCGGCGAATTCGCGCAAGCTGCATCGACCCATTGGGTGGTTACCCAACCTGTTCCCCGGGAAGATGTCCCTGTCCCCCTCTCTTAACATGAAAAGGCATACCATGCGAACAACTCGCGTACTCGGTTTGTTGGCAGCTATTTCTGCAATCGTCCCGCTTTTTGCCGACGAATACCTCAGCGGCAAGAAGTGGTCCGAGCCTCCGGTGGTTGAACCGGGTCCCGTGGGCGGTCCACCGTCGGATGCGATTGTTCTGTTGGGCGGCAAAGACATGTCGGCCTGGCACGGTGGCGACAGTTGGATTGTCAATGACGGCGTCGCCACAGCGCAAGGCGGCGGCGGCGTCACCAGCAAGCGATCGTTCGGCGACTGTCAGTTGCACGTCGAATGGGCTGCGCCCGAGAAGGTCGAAAGCTCAGGTCAAGGTCGCGGCAACAGCGGCGTGTACCTGATGGGTAAGTACGAGGTGCAAATTCTCGACTCGTACCAGAACAAAACCTACTTCGACGGACAAGCCGCCGGCATCTATAAACAGCGTCCGCCGCTGGTCAACACCTGCCGCAAGCCGGGCGAGTGGCAAACGTTCGACATCATTTTCACGGCTCCGCGGTTCGATGCCTCCGCCAAGCTCGAAAAGCCGGCGTACATCACCGTGCTTCACAACGGCGTGCTGGTGCAGAACCATTTTGAGATCGAAGGCACCACCGCCTGGGATGCCGGCCCCAAGTACGAAACCCATCCCGACAAACTCCCCCTGCACCTGCAAGACCACGGCAACCCGGTGCGCTTCCGCAACATCTGGATCCGCGAACTATGACCTGGTCCCAGAACAGGTGCCATTCGTTCCTCTGCTTCGCTCCACCTTGCGAGGCTTCATTTGGCAAGCGTAACCGTTCACGGGCCGGGGACTGGTTCATTTTCCCGGCTAATTCAACGAGGTGTGTCGTCCTGTTGGGTGGTCGCCCAAGGTGGTTCCCGGGGAAAAGTGCCGGTCTCCTTTCTTGGCTCCTCACCTGGCCCGTGAACGGTTGCGCGAGAAGAATTTGCCAGACCGCTGGACGTTCGCGAGTTCGCGTTATCGGTCCCCTGGGGTAGGGAGCAGGACGTCTACACACTCCCCTTGCTCACGATTGCCTGGGACTCCCAGCGCGAAGCGAGCTACTTGAACGACCTCGCCCAACTCCTCCGCATCCCGTCTTCGATGCGCGGCCAAATTCACGACCAACTCGGCGCCCCGCGCAGCTCGAGTTAGATTCATCCGGAGAAACGTGCGCGTCACCCATTGTCCGGCTCCGTCCCCTCGGTGGGGAGGGTTGGGGAGGAGGACCTTGCCACGGGCGAGTCTGCGATGCCGCTCAGTTTCAATCCGTCGTATTCGAATCGTTCATTCTCGGGTTCTTGCTCCGAGGGAGTTTGCGAATTGTTCCAGCGCAGTGATGTCGTGGATCGGCACTTGATGAAGACACAGTTTTCGGAGGTTCTTGACTCGGCGCAGCGGCGTGAGGTCGCACACCCGCGAATGAATCTCCGTCTCAGCATGTGGATTCCCTCTGATTGCTGGTTCCCTGGCAGGAACCTGTTAGAATGCATCCCATGCGAGCCCTCCTTGTTTCATGCGCTGTGGCCCCTGCCCTGCTCTTGCTTTACGCCGCGCCTCAAGAGAGATCCAACGAAGCAAGCGGGCAGGTCCAGCGAGTGGCCTCGATGCATCTCCCGAATTTAGTGCAGGTCCATCCCCGTGTCCTATCGGGAGGGCTTCCAAGAGGAGACGACGCATTTGCCGAGCTGCGCGATCGCGGCGTCAAGACGGTGATCAGCGTCGACGGCGCAAGGCCCGACGCCGCGACGGCGGAGAAATTTGGCATCCGATACGTCCATTTGCCGCACGGGTACGACGGCGTTCCGGACCACCGCGTTTGGGAACTTGCCAAGGCCGTGTGCACGCTTGAAGGACCGATCTACATTCATTGCCACCATGGCAAACATCGGAGTCCAGCGGCTGTGGCGGCCGCTTGCGTCGCGGTAGGCCTCTTGCCTGGCAGCGACGCTGTCTCTGTCTTGAAATTGGCCGGCACGAACCCTCATTATCGCGGGCTCTACGAGGCAGCGCGGGGGGCAGAACGTTTGGACCCGAGCGCCCTGGCAAACCTGAAGGTCGAATTTCGTTCTGCGGTCGACGTCGCGCCGATGGCCCAAGCGATGGTTGCCATCGAACATACGCACGATCGGCTGAAGGCATTTGCCGCCGCCGAATGGCAAGCACCCCGCGATCAGCCAGACCTCGATGCGGCGCATGAAGCCTTGTTGTTGCGCGAGCATTTTACCGAATTGTTGCGCACCGATGCTGTGTTGCACGAATCCGACGAGTTCCGTAGCCTCCTCCGAGAATCCGAGCTGGCGTCCGAAGGGCTTGAGCGGGCGCTGCGAAGCGGGGACCGAGCGGCCAGCAGTTCTAAGGAATCACCGACCGATCCATCACCCCAAGAGGGTCCAGCGGGCGCAGCAGGCGATTTTTTGGCTCGCATCACAGCGCACTGCCAGACGTGCCATTTGCAGTTTCGCGACGTAGCGCGAGTCAGAAAGTAACGCTCTGGCGTGCGCGCGTGGATCTTTGGCGGGCGCGGGCGCGTGGATGTCTTCGCGTTCGCTTCTTCGGGGCTTTTGGGATTTTTCAAAATTACAATCAGCCCCTCATGCCGCTGCGCGGCGCCCTGAATGATGAAAACAGACTTTATTTGTTACATTTGGGCATCATTGCTGTCCGTCCGTTAGCCGGACAGCAGTGATCGGAAGTATCAAGAACTGGGAGGCAGCTATTTTGACACCCTGGATCCGACCCGACTCCGACGTCACCTGGTCAAACGTCTCGAATCGCTCGGATTTGAGGTAACGCCGGCGGAGCGGAAAGCCGCCCAACCCAAAGGGAACGGTTAACTTGAAACGCGATTCCACCCCGGGCTACACTGAGGGAGCGCTCGACGTCTGTTCCCAGGGCAACCGATAATCTAAAGTTTTCGGAGCGCTGTGTGATATGATTCGGCTTCGCAATCTGCGTGTGGATTACGACGACCTGTGTGCCGTGCGGGATCTTTCGCTCGAAGTTGATCCGGGCGAAATCTGCGGCTTGATCGGGCCCAATGGCGCGGGCAAAACGACGACAATGCGGGCGATGCTCGGCTTGATTGAGCCGACTTATGGTGAGGTGGAATTGGCCGGGATCGACATGCGTGAACGGCCGCGCGATGCCTGCCGCGTCGTGGGGTTCATGCCCGACTTTCCGCCGCTCTACGACGATCTTTATTGCTGGGAGTTCCTGGATCTGTTCGCCGCCAGCTATTCCGTTCCGAAACCGCGGCGGCGCGACGTGGTGGAGCGTCACTTGGACCTCGTCGGCTTGACGGAAAAGCACAACACGCCGGCAGTGGAGCTGTCGCGCGGCATGCGGCAGCGGCTGATGCTCGCCAAGACGCTGCTCTCAGAGCCGCAGGTGCTGTTGTTGGACGAACCGGCCAGCGGCATGGACCCACAAGGACGAATCGACCTCAAGAACATCCTTAAGCAACTGGGTGTGGCAGGAAAAACCGTGCTCATCTCATCGCACATTCTGGCTGAGATGACCGAGTTCTGCACGTCCGTGGCGATCATGGAACGCGGACAGATGGTCGTCAGCGGTACGATCGACCAGGTCCATGCGCAGGTCATGGGCGCTTCGGTCTTGGTCGTCGAAGTGCTATACCCATCGGACGAGTTGTGCGAGTTGTTTGCCAGCCGGCCCTCTGTCGTCGGGCCCATTGAGCGCAACGGCGATACGTTCGAAATTCCTTATGGGGGAAGCAGGGAACAAGCGAGCGTGTTGCTGGCCGAGCTTGTGCGGTCGGGCGTGCAGGTGGCGTCGTTTTCGCGACGTCGTCAGGGATTGGAAGAACTGTTCCTGAAAGTCGGCGCTAAGGAACTCTCCTGATGGCGTGGCGTCCCGACATCCTGCTGGACAACCCGATTCTGGTCAAGCACGTTCGTGCTCGGCTGCGACGCAAGTCGCTGTTGCCTGCTGTGACGATTGTTTTGATCTTGTGCGTATGCATTCTCTGGCTGGGTCAGACGCGAGTCGTAGGCGCTGGAGTTCCGGTGTCGCTCATGATTGGGCTGCAAGTCGTCGTGCTCACGTTCATCGGTGCAGGGCAGGTCGGCGCGACCATGACCAAGGCGCGCGAAAGTGGCATCATCGACTTCCATCGCGTGTCGCCATTGCCGTCGAATTGGATGGTGATGGGGTTTTTGATTGGCCCGCCGATTCTCGAGTACGCCTTATTGGCCGTTTCGCTGCCATTTGCGTATTGGCTGGCGCTCGATTCGCTCACAGGCATCGTGAGATATGTGCAGCTTCTTGTCGCGCTGATACTCATTTCGTGGGTCGTGCATTCGTTGGTGCTCTTGTCGAGCTTGACCACGAAGAAGCCGAAGAGCTCCCAGCGCGGAGCGGCAACGGTGATCGTGCTGTTGGCACTTTTCCTGGGGCAGCCGATCGCCATGGGAATTTGGTTTGCCACACGAAGCCTTGCAGACGCGCCCGCCATGCCTTTCTTCGGGATTGGGATGCACTGGCTGCTGTTCGTCATGTTGTATTCGATTTCCGTGATCGCGATGCTGCTTGTCGCTGCCACGCGAAAGATCAGATCGGAGCGAATGCACGCCTACTCGAAGCCACTGGCGATCGGCTGTCACTTGCTGATCACTTTTTTAACACTTGGCGCCGTATGGCACTCGCAATGGATTGGCGTCTCGGTCGGAGTGCTGTATGTACTCGTGATGGCTGCCGTGATCTTGACCGCGACGATCACGCCAGACCGCGGCGAATATGTAAAAGGTTTGCGGCGTGCCGAGCGGATCGGGAAGAAGCTGCCAAGTCCATGGTCGGATGCAGGCGTTATCCGGCTTCCGTTGTTCGTACTTTGTGGGATCGTGTTTGTTGCGGCGACGTTGATCCTGCGGCTCAGCAGTGACGACGCTCTGCTCGCGGCTCGGGGCTCGTTGGCGATTGCGGTTGGGGTTTTCGCGGTCGCGTACTTCGGACTCGGCTTGCAGTACTTCCTGCTGCGGATTCCAAAGGCCGGGATGACGGTCATGTCGCTTTTTATCTTTATTGTGTGGTTGGTTCCGCCTCTGATCGGTTCTATCTTGGCGGCGGCAAAGATGCCGCCAGAGTGGTATTTATCGATCTCGGCCGTGAGCCCGTTGGTGGGAGTCGCCGTTTCGAGTGGACTGATTGAAATGCCCGTCGTCGAGTCAGCCCGGCTTGCCGCGCTCATGCCGGCGATCTTTTTCGCGGTAGTGTTCAATGTTCTCGTGGTGGCTACGCGTCGGAAGATCGACCTGGTAGTGCGCTCATCGCAGCCGAAGGCAAGCGAACCAGGTGTGTTCAAGGAAGCTGCGCCCATTCGGCGGCCGTCCGTGGAGGAAGCGTCTCAAATGTGATGCAAGGACGGCCGCAAAAAGAAGAGGAAGGGCCTCGGGCCGTTCCTTCTTTAGCAACGAACTAGAGCGCGTTTCGCCGCGAAGATAAGGAAGATGAGGTCTCCAGCGCGCGACCTAATCTGCGAGGTTTTTGTTCAAGCGCCGCTGCGCACAAAGTCGGTTTGGGAACGCCTCGCGCCCTACAGCCCGAAGCCTGCCGCGACGAATTTTGAACATAGGAGACCATGTCATGGCAGAGGTGCAGGACAAGAAGAAAGAGGAGCTTTGGCGGCGATTAAAGGCCCCGTGATGGGAAAAAAAGCCTGGCTCTTCCTGGGAAATGAGTCGGCCGGCGAAGCGGCCGCGATCATGTCCACCTTGGTCATGTCGTGCAAGCGACTCTCGATGGATGGCGAACCGATCCTTGGTCCCGTTGAGAAATTCCCCGGCTTGCACATGGCGGTCGCGTTCCACTCGGGGGGCTTTGCCTACAATCCAGTGGCCGGCTTCCTGATGGCGCAGTACGTAATGGATGGGCGCACGAGCATCGACGTCAGCACATTCTCACCGAACCGATTCGATCCGCTGGCCGTTGATGCACATCTGGCTACCACCGTCGCTCAGAAGAACGCGTTGAGAAGACGGCATTAGTTTATTTTGGCAATTCAATTGGAAATCCAAAGATGAGTGAAAAATATCTAGTCGTCGGTGGCGGTTCAATGGGCCAGTGCCACGCTCAAGCCGACCAACACGTAACGACTGACTGGTGAGTTCCAGTTGCGAAAGGAGGCACGTAGATAGAGGGGCCAGCTATGCCAGGATCCGCCACGGCGCACACGGACGCCGCCGGATTCCGGACCCGGCGGATCGCTGGTGGGCGACTTGACGTAATAGTCCTCGCCATACCAGTCCGCGCACCATTCCCAAACGTTGCCGTGCATGTCGTAGA
>SXHT01000337.1 GCA_005773095.1 Planctomycetaceae bacterium | reverse complement strand
GGCAGCCGCCGAAGTCGAGCTCGCGGCGATCACAACTGCGGCAGGGTTCAGGCATCCAGTCGGTGCCGCGAAAACGCTGGAACACCGGGGACTGGAACCAGATTTCTTGCAGGGATGCACTACGGACGTTGGGAAAGTCCAAGCCGGGGATCTCTCGCGCGGATTTCTCTTCAGCAAGCTGGCTCGACGGTGCACATTCTGACAAGAAAAACGGGGCTGACAGCAAGAACGCGGCGACGATGCAAGCGAATCGATCATTGGCCAACGAATTTCGTACCGCACGTGATTTGCTCATGGCAAACACCTCCAGACGAGCGGTTGAATCAGATGTGATTTTTCTGAACCGGCATCATAGCATCTGACAAACCGCTGTCCAGCAATGTGACCTGAATTGCACCACAACGAGCCTCGAGCTGAAAGATCTTACGGAATCGTCCGTATTGCCTTCCATCGGCCGGTGCGCAAGCGCCGCCAGGTAAGCACGAGCGTAATCACCGGCGCAATCGTCCAAGCGGCCAAAGCGCCTTCGGGATCCCATCCGACCGTGAACATCAGCATGTAAGCCAACGGGATCATCACAACCCATTGACCCCAAACCGTGTAGCGCAGTGCCGGCGTGGTATCGCCGGCGCCCATCAACGCGCCTTGCATACCGACGCTCAGCGCGCTGAAGAACTGCGCCACCGCGAACCACCGCAGTACGCTTGTGACGAGCTCAGCCGCAGGATGGACTATTCTGCTCGCCCTCCTGTGCGGAATGATGTTCACGGTTATCGGGATGATTCGCTCGTTCAACACATTGGCGACGGCAGAGAATGTAAGTCCTGACCAACTCGCCAGCGAAATTGCAACGTCCCTGCTGATTGGATCGATCGCGATTCCGATTGCGATTGTTGCCTTTATCGTTCGCATTTGGATCTCGATCCGGTTGCGACATGTCCGCCGCATCGAACGCAACACATGAAACATTGGCGACGGCGCGTTGCGGTGGCATGGGTAACGCCTTGCGTCGAAAGGGAACTGCAATTCGGCTACGACCGCGACTCGATCCGCAAACATGATCAACGACCGCGGCTGATGCTATTCGAAGGGTTGACTGGGATGGAAATTGATTGCTGCTGTCGGCAAGGGCGGATCGTCGGCCGGCAGCACGATGCGCGCGCCATTGGGCAAATGCACTTCCACCGCGGTCGGGAGGCGGCTGGCCGGCGCCGACGAAACCAGCCTCACGGGCAGGAAGCCAGGCCGGCTCGCAGTCGAGGCGGGCGCACGTCGTGGGGACGCGGGCCGGGAGAGTTTTTTGCGCCACTGGTAGAGGGATGGGACGAAGACTTGTTCCTGCCGGCAGAAGTCGGCGACGGTCAAGGACCCGCGTTGGGCGAACCGCTGGAGTCGTTGTCGCCAGCGCTGCTGCGCGGCGGAATCTACGCGACGAGCCATGCGAACCTCGATTGCGAAAGGGTGGAATTGAACCAACCCTCGCAATCTATCCGACGCCGCAAGAGGCGTGGCGTCGAACCCGTAAAGCGGGGACTCGGATCCCAAACAGGCTTTGGTCGCTAGCAGTGAAGCTGGCAGATGACCATGGTCTCAATCGCACGGCGTCGGTATTGGGGCTGGATTATTATTCGCTCAAGAATCGCGTTGAAGCGAGGAACTCCGACTCAACGTCGGTGCCTCCGGCATTTATCGAACTCTCTCCACCGTCGCGAGGAATGTCAAAGCCAAGGTACCGTAAGACTATACCGAAAGCCTACCCGCTTGACGCGATCGCCATCCGTTTTCTTGGACTCCAATTAAACCACCCATATAGACACCGTTCGGCCAGGCTTTCCAAAACCTTTCAGCCGACGAGTTTCTGGCTTGCGCTGAGCACCCAGCTCTTTCGACTCGGTACGCAGCCTTACGCGGAAGCGCGACGATGGGTGGCGGAGGGGCGGCGTTTCCAGCCTGGTTCGTTGTGAAGCTCAACCCGTGCGGTATCTGTCGTCGTATTGGTTGGGCACGTTATACTAACCGCACGCACTTGGCATCACCTGCTGCCAGGCAGATTCTGTGCCTTTACGGATTCGCCTTACAGGAATCAGCAATGCGACAAGACCCGCTATTCACGAGGAGCTGCCATGTCCAGTCGAGGTTGGTGTACTTCGTTTGCTATCCTTCTCATATTGGGAAGTAAATCGCTGGCCGCCCTGTCGTTCGATTTCACTTACATCGACGACGCAAACGGCACGTTTGCCACACGTGGTTGGCTCGACCCTGATTCTCTCTTCCAACAGAACATACGTGCCGCCGCCGAATTGTGGGGTGCGCAGTTCGATTCCGATGAGACCATCGTGATAGATATCGATCCCATGTCGTTTGCCGCTCGTGCCGGCGGCACCAACACGCTGGGGCGGTTCTTATACCAGAATGCCGCCGGCAAGGACGTGTGGGAGTTCGGACCGCTCACGCGCATCCTTACAGGAGACAATCCGGGTGAAGACTTCTTCGGCTTTGACATCCTGCTGGGCTTCGAAGCTGAATTTGTCGAGGATTACTATTGGTTCGATCCTCAGCCGGAGTTGCGATCCGCGAGTGTACCCAGCGATAAGGGAGATTTCGTCAGCGTGGTTCTCCATGAGATGGGACACGGCTTCGGCATGACCGGCTACCGTGACTATGATACGGGCGAAATCTCGGGTGACACCGCTACCCAGTTCGACGACCTATCCTACTATGGCGGCGATGGCAATCCGTTCGACTCGAATGGCGATCCCAACCCGCTGTTTTTTGGCGGCAATCTGGCAGCTAGTCTGTATGGAAGCGACCTGCCGCTGACTCACAAACCGTCAGATGATTTTCTGTTTTCACAAAACTTCTATCACTTGAGCGCGTGCAACGCAGCCTCGGCCGACAGCCTGGAAGGGACGCTGATGAACGGCTGTGTCTTGCCAGACGGCGAGCGACTGTACATCACGCCGTTCGACATGGCCGTTTATGCAGACATGGGTTACCCGTTGGCAGAGTTGCCAGGTGACTATAACGACAGCGGCACCGTCGACACCGCCGACTACGTGGTGTGGCGCAAGTACGATGGCTCACAGGTCGGGTACGACACCTGGCGGGCGCACTTCGGCGCAACGGCTGACAACGGATCGGGTGCCCATGGGAATGCCGCCGTTCCTGAGCCGATAAATTTAAGCCAAATAATTCTGGCTGCTGCGGCCGTGTTTACGCGCCGGCGCCGATGCACATGGGCGGTTCAAAACTCATAAACGCGTGACACTTGTCAACACGCGACCATAGACGCGAACATCGTCCAGGTTGCCGTTCCAATATAAGCTCGAGTCGTAGGTTCCCAAAGTTAAGTCCTGTGAATTGACCTGCGGCGACGCGGTGGTGGTTGTGTTCAGAACTTCTAGGCCGTCCACATACAGACGCACTTCGTTCGTGGCGTTGTTGAAAGTGGCGGCAAGATGATACCACGTGCCCGTTTGCAGGTTGACGCCGCTGGAAATAATGTCGAACCAGCCTCCATCGTAAAGGGAGAAGCCGACTTCATCGAAGTACGTCCCGAAATAGTAATTGCCGGTGCCGCCGGAAGTGCCTTTCTGGATCACCGTCTGCCAGTCGTTCAATGCGCCGGTCCTGACCCACGCCGCGACCGAGATCTGTGACGTCAGCGACAGGTTGGCCGCGTGCGGAACATTGACGCAATTCGAGGTTCCGTTGAGCTGCAGTCCGCCATCGATCCGGCCGCCTGTCCAGGTGCCGCCGATGAGCGTACCGTTATTTCCGAGCGGTGACGAATCGGCGGCGGTGAGGCCGCTGGTTTCATCCAGTTTCCAATGACCGACCAAGCCATACAACTCCGCGATCTCGGTCGCGCACAGCTTGCGGTTGTACACGCGGAAGTCCCGCAGCGCTCCCTGCCAATACTCGGCGCTGCCGGTACGGGTGCCGAACGAGAGGACTTTGGCCGTCTGACTTACCATGTCTGTAGCGTTGATTCCACTCTTGTGGAGCTGGCCATCCAAATACAAGGAATACGAGTTGTCGGCCGCACTGAAGAACGCGACAACATGATACCAGCGACCGACGTCGCTCAACCCGGTGGTGGTCACGAAATGGGGTGGCCCTTCCTCACCCAAGTCAAACGACAGCGTTCCATCAGGTTCTTGCCGGGCCTCCCAGTCTCCACCGAGGCCGAAAATACGTTGCCGGGCCGGTGGATTGCCATTCGATCGCATCCAAAACGCCACGGTACCGACATCGAGCGGCGTGAAGGCGGACGACGTTTGTGCAATCCCGCCGGTGCCGTTTGTCAGCAGCGCGTAGTTGTTACCGGCGCAGTCGGTGGTCCAGGTGGCGCCGCCCGAGAGCGTGGTGTTGTTGCCCGCACCGGAGCTATCGGCCGCCGTGGTGCCCATGCCCTCCGAAAACATCCAGTGTCAGTAGTTTTCAGTTCGGATCACTCATCTAATTCGACGCAAGGTGTTGAACCGTCGTGAAGTAGGGCGACGACCTTATGGGCAATCCACTCCAACATCCGCTTGAATCGCAGCAGCGGGAGACGCAACGTGAGTCGTTCGCCGCGCCCCTCCGCCAGCATCG
>SXHT01000336.1 GCA_005773095.1 Planctomycetaceae bacterium | reverse complement strand
GCGTGGTACTTCCAAGAGGAGCGAAGCGCGGCGGAGGTGGAGGCGGGAATCAAGGCGCGACATCGACGACGGAAGCTGGCGATGGAATCTAAGTTCCGTCGCGAAGCCAGCCGGAAGAAAATTATAACAATGTAGAATTAGTTGTCACCAACACCTACGGCTGGACTATCAATACACAAAATTCAGAGAGCAAAATTTGGTACGGGAACGGGTCGGCTGCGCAGAATTTTTTGGATCAGGGATGGCACCCCACCGCTGTGGACGTGAAATACACCGCATGGAACAGTAGTTGGACTCATCTGGCTCTCTGCGTTGTAAAAAAGGAAAACACATTTAACATCAAAGCCGAAGTGGTCTACGACAAGGATTGGGCCTGGATAGTGGATTACGCAAATGAGAAAGGTTACACCGTCGTGGATCATGATGAGTATCTGAAAGGGAGCGAAAAGAAGTATGCGGCGGTTCTTCACAAATTAAATCCCTTCGTGCACTATTTTGCCTACGCCAACACAGGTACAGCCTGGTTAAATGGCTTTGTTGCGGGGAATGGGGGCAAGATCATCGACATGGACCTCGAAGAGTATGGTGCGTCGTCCCTTTTCGGCACCATTGTGTTCAGCGATGCCTACACTGGAATCACGTGGGATTCATCCATGGATTGGGATGAGATTAGTCCTTACATTAGTAACTATAACAAGCGGATATTAGATATGTCACGTCGACTTGATGGTAGTTATTGCGTACTTTTTTGCGACGAAAAGCCGTCGGACGTCGGAAAATGGCTGGGGTTTGGTACTGCATCGTCGGAATGGCTGAATCAGAGACAGTCAGAGGGGTGGCGAGTCCAGAAAAGAAACGGACTGACCGCTGGAGGTCAAACCACTTACTCGGGTGTCTTGGTAAGAAAGATCTAAAGGAGCATCCTAAGCCAATTCCGACCCCGAGTCCGTCGATTGAGGATCGACCGAATGGATTCGGGACTAGGTGTGGAAGGCGAGGCTGTTTATCGCCGATTGATGCGGCGAATGAGGATTGATTGCATCCGCGGGTAAATACAACTCCGATAGTTGAACTCCGACAGGCGCTTGCCGCAAGGCAGGCGCTTGTTTTTCTATTGACTTGACTCGTCCATAACTGCCGCCAAACCGTAGGGTCAAACTATTCGAATCCACTGATCCGCAATCGTTTCGGCCCGTTCATGTGATTGCATACGATCCTGTTCTTACAACATTTTTCCGCTCAATGAACTGGAAACGAATCCTCGCGTACATCAGCGGTTCGGTGGATCAGGAACTGCTGCTCCGCAACAAGTATCTGTCGAAAGATGATCCTTATCGGAGAGCGTTCACTCCGCGATACCTTGCACCGCCGCATATTTCCGCACGCCCTGCGATATCTTCACGCCCTTCGCTCTTTGGTGCTCGCCAAAATATCCGCCATGACCTCCCCCCTCGGCTTCGCGCCTTGCGGACCGCCGTGGTGCAGGCGCACTCTCACTGCACGGCTTCCATGTCACGGCCGCCGAGGACGCAGTACATCCCGCCGGCAAGACAGTAGGGCATCGCGCGCCATGGAATAAAGCCTTTCACCGCGAGACCGCCTTCGCTATCGTGTCCGCCATGCCGAGGCCCACACCGACAGACAGTCCGTGGCATCGCGTCGGACCGCTCAACGAGCTGGCGCAACGCGAACTGTGCACTGTCACCATCGCGGGCAAAGCCCTCGCGCTCACCTGCAAGGACGGAAAGTTTGGCGCGATTGCCGGGCGCTGTCTGCACGTGGGCGGCCCGCTGGGTGAAGGCAAACTTACGGGCGAGAACATCGTGTGCCCGTGGCACGGCTGGAGTTTCAACCGCTGTAACGGCCAGTCCGGCAAAGGCTATCCAATCGCCGTCGCCGCGTATGAATTGAAGGAGGAGGATGGGGCACTGTGGATTCGGTTCGACACCGCTACCGCCGTGAAAGCGCCGCAACGAGAACCGCATCGCCTGGCACGGCCCGTAAAACGCGAGACCGGTCCGGTCCGCGTGTTCGGCCTTTCCACCACTGGCATGGACACGGAGTCGCCTCGCTATTCGACCTCGGAGGATTTGCTGGTTGAGGCGCTGGCCCACGCGCACGACGCGCTTGGCTGCGAGACTAGGCTCATCAAGCTGGCCGAGGTTAAGTTCAAACATTGCGAGGGTTACTACTCGAAAGCTGCGCCGGCCTGCACCTGGCCTTGCACGCTCACCCAGATGGACGACGAGGACGAACTCGAACCGGTCTATGAGGCGCTGGTGCACTGGGCCGATGTGGTGTTGGTCGCGACACCGATTCGCTGGGGCGCGGCTAGCTCGCTCTACTTCAAATTGGCCGAACGCCTGAACTGCGTGCAGAACCAGGTCACGCTCAACGACCGCATGCTCATTCAGAACAAGGTCGCGTCGTTCATCATCACCGGTGGGCAAGACAACGTGCAGGGCGTCGCCGGACAGATGCTGGCCTTCTTCAGTGAACTCGGGTTCACCTTCCCGCAGTTCCCGTTCGTGGCCCACAGCCGCGGCTGGACCGCCGAAGACATGGAGAACAATGTGCGCTTCGTGCAGACCGATGTACACCTCCGCGAAGGCACGCGTGAACTCATCACCCGCGCCGTCGAGACTGCGCGCGTCAGCCTCACCAGCGACAAAGGGGTGAAGAAAGTGGCGCGTGGTGGGCGCAAGGCGAGCTCAAAGGCCCTTTGACGGTCGTGTCCAACCTGTGGGTGACAGAAACTCCGTCGGAGCAGAAAAGCAGCCTTTCGAGGGCGTGAGGTGGAACGGAATTTTGCCAAGATGGTCCGGTGAAGATTGAGTCGCGACAGGGAAGTAGCCGTTGAGGAGGATTTGAGTAGGGTGCGCCTCGAGAAGCCAAAAACATCCGAGGGTGAAAGTCCCTCAACTGAAGCGGGATAGCCGTTAGGGTTCAGAAATGAATAGAAAGGTCTAACCAACCACCAAAGACCGAGGATTGCTCGGTGGGAGTGACGTGACCCCGCCAATCAATCATTTCCTGGCTGGATAGACTTTCTGCCACCCACAACCGTGAAAAGTGAATGGAGAACTGGAGTGATCGCCGTCCGCCGAATCGAACGCCCTGTGTTAATCCTTGCCGTTCACCCAAAGAGCCCTGCACTGTGATCCTCATGTTCAACTTCCATCACGTTTCCCGCTTCGGATGAATTCTGCTGTCCCATCATCGCGCTTCACCAAGTCACGAGCGCTTTTTGCCCGCGCCCAAGGCAGCATCGCCGGTGGTGTGAACAGCGGCATTCGCAACATGGAGCAACCGGTGCCTCTCTATTTTTCCCACGGCCAGGGCTCGCGGCTCTGGGACGTGGACGGCAACGAATACATCGACTTCCAACTCGGCCAGGGAGCGTTGCTTTACGGTCACGCACCAGCGGGAATGGCTCGAGCCATTGCCGAGCAAGCGCAACGGGGAGTGCATTGGGCCGCGCAATCCGAACTTGAGATCGAAGTCGCTGAACGGTTGCAGCGGATGATCCCATCGGCGGAGCGCGTCCGGTTCAACAGCTCTGCGACGGAGGTCGTTCTCGCCGCTTTTCGACTCTCGCGGGCCCATACGGGCAAGCCGCTCATCCTGAAGTTCGAGGGCCACTACCACGGCTGGGGTGATGAGGGGCTTGTCGGCTTCGCATCTCCGCCGGATCGCTGGGGCGACGATGAAGAGCCTGCCCGCCTGCATCCGAGCGCGGGCGTGATCCGTGAGGTGCTGAATCAGTTTGTCGTCGCGCGCTGGAACGACGCCGACCATCTGCGCCGCCGTGTTGCGCAACATCACGGGCGCATCGCCGCCATCGTTTGCGAACCGTGCCTGTGCAACACCGGTTGCATCGAGCCTGCGCCGGGCCTACTCGCGACGATTCGCGAACTCTGTGATGCCGAGGGCGCCCTGATGATCGCGGATGAAACCATCACCGGGTTTCGTTTTGGCTCGGGCGGTGCGCAGGCGCGCTACGGCGTCACGCCTGACCTAACCATCCTCGGCAAAGCCATCGGCGGCGGCGTGCCGTTCGCCGCGCTGGCCGGACGCGAAGCTGTCTTCGCCAAAATCATCCAGGGCGAAGTCGTCCACGCGGGCACGCTCAACGCCAATCCGCTCTGCCTTGCCGCCAGCAAATGGTGTCTCGACACCGTCCTCGGTCAAGGCCCGCACCATCCCAAGGGCCTCACCGAGTTGGGCCGGACCTTGATGCGCGGGCTCTCGGACCTGGCCGCGCAATATCAGGTGCCATTGCAGCCGCAGGGGCCGGGCTTGGTCTTTCACACCACAATGCGCAAAACCGGCGCGGAGACGGGTGGAGTGCACGACTATCGTGATTACGTTCGCCGGCACGATGCGCCGCGTTGGGCACATTTGCGCCGATGCCTTCTGGAAAGCGGGGTACGCGCGATTGAACGCGGCCTGTGGTTTGTCAGCCTTGCGCACTCGGCGACAGACATCGATGAAGCGTTGCGTCGTGCCGAATCGGCGTTTGCGCGCCACGCGACGGAGTGGATAGCGTGAATCCAAAACGCATCCTGTTCGCCGGATTGTTTCACGAGACGCACACGTTCGTGACGAACACTACAGAGTTGCGCGATTTCACTGTGTTGCGAGGAACGGAAATGCTCCGCGGCACGGGCGACAGTTCGCCGATAGGCGGGGCGCTGGAGGCGGCTGCTCACCTGGGTTGGGAGGTGGTTCCCACGCTGGATATGCGGGCCTTGCCCAGCGGAACGGTCGCGGACGATGTCTTCGAATCATTCTGGAACGAATTCCGACGCGCTGCGGAACCCGCGCTGGACGTCGGACTTGACGCCATTTTCCTGGTGCTGCACGGCGCGATGGTGACCCCGTCTTTCCCCGACGTCGAAGGCGAATTGCTCGAACGACTGCGCGGGTTGCCCCGCGCAGCGACGCTACCGGTGTTTGGAGTGTTTGACCTGCACGCGAACTTCACCGCCCGCATGGCCCGGCACGCCGATTGTCTGGTGTCCTACCGGGAAAATCCGCATTCCGACGCCCGTGAATCCGCCCGACGCGCGGTCGCACTCCTCGAACGGTGTCTCGCTGAAAACCGGACACCGCGCACGCTCTGGCGGCATCCGCCCATCGTCTGGCCGCCGACAGGCACTGGAACGGCGGACAATCCGATGCGCGCACTGGAAGCCTGCGCGCGCAGCCTCGAAACTCGTCGCCCGGACTTCTGCGCGGTGAACGTCATCGCGGGTTTTGCCTTCGCGGACATTCCCGAAACCGGCGTGAGCTTTTCCGTCGTCACTCGCGGCGCGGAAAGGGAAGCACATGCTGCGCTCGATGAACTGTGCGCGCTGGCAATGACGCATCGCAGGTCAGGTGTGGTCCATGAACCCGAGCCGGATACGGTGCTGGACAACATCCCTGCCGGCGCGGCTGGCCTCACAGTCATTGCCGAGCCGAGCGACAACATCGGCGCCGGAGCGCCCGGTGACGGCACCGGAATGCTCCGCGCGTTCGTGCAACGGCGGGTGCAGAATGCAGCCGTCGCACTGAACGATCCCGCAGCGGTCCAGCGCCTCGCTTCAAGGAAACCCGGAGCACGCGCAACTCTATCGCTCGGCGGCAAAGGCAGCCCGCTCGATGCCGGACCGCTGACCCTGGAAGTGGAACTGGTGTCACTCCGCGACGGCCGCTTTGAACTGGAGGACAAACAAAGCCATCTCGCGTCCGCAGTGGGAAGCCACTTTGACATGGGGCATTGCGCCGTAGTGCGGCACGAGGGTGTTTTGATTTTGCTGACCTCGAATCGCACGCCGCCGATGGACTTGGGGCAGTGGCGCAGTCAGGGCATTGACCCTGAGAAGTTGTCTGTCATCGGTGTGAAGGCCGCTGTCGCGCATCGCCGCGCCTACGAGCCGATCGCCGCGCGGATGGCTTGGGCCAGCACACCAGGGCCGTGTTCCAGCCGTCTTCAACAATTGCCCTACCGCCACATCCAGCGTCCCATCTTTCCGCTGGATGAACTCCGAGGCTCGCCATCAAATTTGACGCACATGACCCATCCGCTCGTCAGCTATCCGCAAGATCCCGAAACTCCGACCTCGCATCTCCCCTTCAGCCCATGCGTCGTGTTCGGCGACCTCATCTTCGTCTCCGGCCAGGCGTCGGTGGATGCGACTGGCAAGATCATCGGCGACACGTTTGAGGTTGAGTTCCGTCGGTCGATGGAAAATCTTGCGAAGGTGCTGCACGCCGCCGGCAGCGATCTGGCGCACGTCATTCAGACTCGCAACTACGTCCGCGACGATGAGGAATTGCCACTCTACAACCAGCTCTATCGCGAGTATTTCAAAGCGCCGTTGCCCGCTCGCACCACGATCGTGAAGTGCCTGGGGGCCGCCATCCGCTACGAGATTGAGGCGGTGGCTGTAAGGAGGGTCGAAGCATGAACGGGTTTGATCGCACGACACAAAGCCGAGGCACTGAATTGAATCCTCGCGCCGGCTGGACTCCTTCCCATGCCTGACTGGTTCCGCATCACGAACGAGGTCGCCGCCACCGCCGCCCAGGCCGCCGGCATCCAGTTTGAGTTGTTGCTGGATGTGAGTGTGGTCATGAACCGCACCGGCATCCTGCCCGGTGATGAAGCCTTTAATCTCTGCACCCGGATCGCGCGTTCCCCGCATCTGCGCTTCGGCGGGCTCCACGCCTACGACGGACATCTCCACCAGCCGGACCGCCCGGAACGCCGGCAAGCCTGGCTGGCGGCTACCGCGTCGTTGTGGGCCTTTCGCGAAAGGCTGCTCGCTGCCTGCCTGCCCGTCCCGCGTGTCGTCGCCGGTGGCACGCCAACGCTCCCGTTCTTCGCAGAGTTGTCCGGCGTGGAATGCAGCGCCGGCACCCCCGTGTTGTGGGACTCCGGCCAGCCGCGTCACAATCCGGAACTGAATTTCCTCAACGCTGACGTGCTCCGCACACGCGTCATCAGTAAACCTTCCGCACACCGGCTGACGCTCGACCTGGGCCACAAAGCTGTCGCCAGTGAAATGCCGCATCCCTGCGTTAAACTGTTTGGATTCGACGACGCCAGCTTCGTCACCCACATCGACCACATCTGCCAGATCGCCGGCATCGCGAAGCACGTCGGCATCGGCAGCGATCTGGACGGCGGCTATGGCATCGAGCAGACGCCGTTGGATTTGGACTGCATCGCCGACCTGGCAAGTCTTGGAGAACTGCTGGCGGCGCGTGGCTACGCGCCGGCGGACATTGCCGGCATCTGCCACGGGAATTTCGTGGGCTTCCTGCCGAGGGTTTGGAACTGAGGCGCCGTCCATGAACACCAGGCCCACCAACATCCGCCACCGCATTATTGCGGTGAGCATGTTGATGGCGTTCATTCTCTATCTCGACCGCATCTGCCTCGGCGAGATCGTGAAGTCGGCGTCGTTCAAGGGCGATGTGCCGCTGTCCAAGGAACAGATAGGCCAAATACTCGGCTCGTTCTTCTTCACCTACGCGATCTTCCAAGTGCCTGCGGGCTGGGCCAGCGACCGTTGGGGCGCGCGGCGGATGCTGACCTGTTACATCGTGCTCTGGTCGTTGTTCACCGGGTTGACCGGATTCATGAGCGGCTTCTGGGGGCTGTTGTTGGCCCGTCTCGGTTGCGGAATTGCCGAAGCGGGTGCCTATCCGACGAGCGGCGCGCTTATCCGCCGGTGGATTCCGCAGGCGGGCCGCGGCCAGGCGAGCGCGTTGGTCACGTTTGGCGGCCGCATCGGCGGCACACTGGCGCCGTTTCTCACCGCGTGGATGATTGTGCAGTTTGGCAACTGGCGGCCCGCGCTGTGGCTGGACGCCGTAGTGGGATTGGGCATTGCGGCCGTTTACTTTGCCATCGTCCGCAACCGGCCTTCCGAGCATCCCGAGTGCAACGATGACGAGCAAAAACTGATCGGCAGTCCGCCCAGCGAACCGCTACCCGAGGCGCGTGAAATCCGTCCCATGCTCCGGGCGTTCTGCCAGAGTCGCAACCTGTGGCTGAACTCTATTGCCCAACTCTTCGTGAACGTCGGATGGGCTTTCCTGATCACCTGGCTGCCCACTTATCTCGCGGAGGAAATGAAAGTCGAAGCCGTTGCCGGCGGGCGCATGGTGACGCTCGTATTGGCGTGTGGCATGGTCGGGCAACTTGCCGGCGGCTGGACTTGTGACTGGAGCGTGCGCCGTTTCGGTCTGCGCTGGGGCAGGGTTGTCTCGCTGGGTTCACCTTTGCTCCTGGCTGGCAGCGCTTATGTCATCTGCCTCGGCGTGGATTCCGCCTGGGCCATCATAGCCTGCTGCGCGGTGGTCTCATTCAGCACCGACCTGAGCAACCCCAGCTCATGGGCCTTCATGCAGGACATCGGCGGGAAGAACACTGCCTCAGCCGCCGGTTGGGCCAACATGTGGGGCAATTTCGGTGCGGCGGCGTGCGCCATGATGGTGCCGTGGCTGCTGCGGATCGGCGGCGACGGCGAAGCCGGGCAGCGCCTCGTCTTCATCGCCTGTGCCGGGGCATTTTTTCTCGCTGCGCTCACCGTTTTGGGAATGGATGCGACGAAAGTCATCGTTGTGAAGACCGAGACGACGACGTGAGATCGCCTTCACAGCGCCGAGCTCAGGGACCGCGTCAACGGGTAGCATCCGTGCTGAATCCCTTTGGCTTTAGGAACATCTCTTGGGCGGCTTGCTTCGCACCAACAGCAATGTTTCACTGGCCGCAGTTCGTAGGAAATGGGTGTCGAGATCCACAGGAACCAAGCTGCATCCCTCGTCGAATTCCCTTGCGGCCTGTTCGGGACGCAGCGTGAAAATTCCCACCGGCATCCGCCGCTCGCCGCAGCGCCGCGTTACCAGCGCAATAGCACCGGTGTCCTTTTGAACGCAGCTTCGTAGGCGTCCATCACTTCCGCCTGAACTGCCTTGGATGCGAACCATTCCGAATGCGGATGACAGTGCCACTCACCCCAGGTGCCGAGCAGGCCGGCGGTGATGAAACCGATGCGCGGGTCACCGTCGTAACGTGCGCGTGTGCCTCGGGCGACGGGATGTAACCATACCAGGCGTTGGCCATGCTGATGTTGAAGAGCGTCCTCACCACGCGATGCCACCTGCCCCATTTCGCCTCGGGCATGAAGTCCGGCACGGCGGGCTGCCGGTATTCGGTGAGATTGGTGGTGCCGACCAGGGTCGCGCCGGCCTCGAACCAGAGCGCCACCTTGCTCCGCAGATGAATCGTGCCCGAAAGATAGCGGCCCGGCTGGAACACGACCGTGCCTCCCCCGCTGGCCGCGCATTTGCGGAGAGCGGGATGAAATCCGAGTGATTCTGACGATTTGAAAACCGTGTTTTGGGCGGTGGATTTTCTTCGAACACTTCGACAGATTTTTTCTTCCTTCTTCCTGGATCTTCTTCACCTGCTGCGGGGTTTTGGATGG
>SXHT01000335.1 GCA_005773095.1 Planctomycetaceae bacterium | reverse complement strand
TGTCGGTGCTGGACGGCTGGTGGGCGGAAGCATACGACGGAGCGAACGGCTTCGCCATTGGCGTCGGCAAGCAGCACGTGGACGACCGCATTACCGACGTTCGCGACGGCGAAGCACTGTTCGACGTGCTGGAAAACCAGGTGGTGCCGATGTTCTACGACCGCAATGTCGACGGCCTGCCACTGGTCTGGATTCAGCGCATGATGAACAGCATCGGCACATTGGCCTGGCGATTCAGCGCCCACCGCATGGTGGCCGACTACGTCAAGCATGCCTACCTGCACGCCGCCAGCGGTCTAAGCTGCGAGATGACGGTGCGGTAAGCGCTACTGCCAAGGCAGGAGTTGCTCGTCAGTTCGATTTACCCGCCACCATCAACCGGGCCAATGTCTGGGCAAGCTGGTCGAGCGCTTCGGGCTTTGGCAGCGTCAGCATCAATCGGGGCCGGCCTTCGGCATCGTTTTCCACGCACTGCTCCAAGCGCGAACGTACGCCTTGCACCAATTGATCTGGCAGAGGAGCCGGCGGCGCCTGCTGGTCGCCCGTCACCAGTTGATCGAGGAAGTTGAAGACGGCGCCGAGCAATTGGCCGCCGGCTTCCGCCACGCGCTCGCGGTGCTGTTCTTCGGCCGGCCTGGCGTGCTCGGGCTTAGTGGAGTCGTCCACCGGGGCGGCCTGTTTCGCGCCCAGCAGGATCTCCAACCGGGACTTCAGCTCTTCGGCGTTGCTGTGCATTTCCACCACGTCGGTTTCGGACTCGGGATCGAGGGCAGCCAGCGCCAGATCCTTTTTCGCAGCCAGGGTCACGAGCAGACTTTCTTCCAGAGTTTGCTCGGTCACCAGAACGATCACCTGCACCGTGCGCATCTGGCCCATGCGGTGAGCGCGAGCGATCCGCTGCTCCAGAATCGCCGGGTTCCACGGCAGATCGACGTTGATCACCGTGTTGGCCGCTTGCAGGTTCAGGCCCGTGCTGCCGGCGTTCGTCGTCAGAAAGAACCGGCACTGGGGATCGGTCTGAAACTGGTGCACCAGCGGCGGCCGATTTCTTTGCGGCACCGAACCGTCGAGCCGCACGAAGTTCAGCTTGTGCTTTTCCAACAATGGCTCGATCAGGTCGAGCATCGTGGTCCATTCGCTGAACAGAACTACCTTCCGGTCGGCTTCATCCGCCATGTCGTCGAACAGCTCGTCCAGCCGTTCCAGCTTGGTCGAGAAGTTGGGCTGCTCCTTATTAACCAGGAAGCTGGCGTCGGCCGACATACGACACATGAGCAGCGCCGCCCGCAGCCGCAGCAGGTCCATCTCGGTAATGAATTTCTTTCGCACAATCGTGGCGACCGTCTGCATGTGGGCATCATGCAACGCCAGTTGCTCGCCGGTCGGCGGAATGCGAACGATCTCGGTCGTCCGTTCCGGCAATTCCAGCCGCACCGATTCGCGGGTCCGCCGCAGCAGAATCGGCTTGAGTCGCTGCCGCAACTCGTCGAGCTTCTTGTAGCCGAGCACCTTTCCCTTTTCATCGACGATGCGGTGCTGATGAAAGAAGCGGAAGCCCGGTCCCAGCCGCCGGTCATCGATGAATTGCACGACTGAGTACAACTCATCCAGACGGTTTTCGAGCGGCGTGCCGGATAGCACCAGGGCAAATCGCGACTTCAATCCCTTAATCACGCGGCTGGTCTTCGATTCCCAATTCTTGATCCGCTGGCCTTCGTCGAGCACGATCAAATCCCA
This sequence comes from Planctomycetaceae bacterium, assembly GCA_005773095.1. Classification (GTDB taxonomy): domain Bacteria; phylum Planctomycetota; class Planctomycetia; order Pirellulales; family PALSA-1355; genus SXHT01. Next base: position 17,190 of record SXHT01000335.1, on the reverse strand, counting down.
AGGGCACTTTTCGATCGACAGGATGTCCTTCAGCACCTGCTCGTAGTTGCAAATCGTGAAGAAGCAAGGGTTGCTGTATTGTCCTCCCCGCTCGGCGACCGGACCGGTGATCAGTTGCACGTCGCGATCACAAAACCGATGAATTTCATTCTTCCATTGCGACTTGAGCGATGCCGGGCAAACCACAAGCACCTTTTTGATGCCGGCCTCTTGCGCCAGAAACTCGGCGGTTCCAACCGCCTGGATCGTCTTGCCCAGGCCCATATCGTCGGCCAGAACCGTGCGCCCCGTGCCGGCCACGAAGGCAACGCCGTCGAGCTGGTACGGCAACAATTTGATTTTGAGCAACGACTCGAGCAGCGGATGGCTGGCCGGATCGCGGCGGATTTCGGCGACTTTGTCCCGAATTCGCTCCGTGTGCAGCTGCTGCTGGATGTACTCCTCGGCGTCGGGGAAAATATGGAACGGCGTGCCTGCCGCCTCCAGCTTGTTCAGCCGCTTGAGCAGGTCGCGTACGTTGGCAATCGGCTTGTCGACCAGCGGCCGCACGATCGCGTCGATTTCCGCCGGCAGGTTTTCGGGCACATGCAGCCGCAAACTGACGTCGTGATCGTAGATCAGATTGACGACGATCCGCTTGCGCTTGTACGGCCTGGCCAATTGCCGCGCGGTGAACTTCTTCTTGGCCCAGTTCGTCACCTTCATGATGTGCTTGCAGGTGCCAAGCGTGTTGCTGCGAAAGTCGGGACATGAACAGTACGACTCGCCCGGCTTGATGCCCCGCAACGACACTTTGTAGGTCTTGCCGCTGAGCAGGCTGGTCACCGCGTAGTCGGCCCACGGCGTGTCGGTGTCCAACGACTTGATCTGCATCCGCTCGGTCTTGGCACGCTCCTTGCGATCAGCGAGAGCCTGTGCAACCACCGCGTCCTCGTGCAGATCGACGACGTTCTTCTCTCGCTCCGGTGGCGCCACGGCCAGGCCAAGCTGCGTCTTGTGTTCCAGCACGTAAGAAAACATCGCGCCCAAGTGTTCGCAGGCGCCGGAACAACGATCGCAGTTGCACAGCAGCCGATCCTTGGCCCGGGCCGCCATGGTCAGCGTGCAGATCGCCCACGGACCATCGGGACCCGGAAACGTGATCCGCAGCAGGTCACCCCCCAGATACACATCATCGGGCCCATGAATGTCCCATTTCGAACCGGCGGAAATCAGCTTCTTTCCCTCGGGTCCTAGCAACTTGGCGGCCTGTTCAAAGTGGAGTCGCGAAAGCCGATCGTGAAACGTAAGCAAGTGTGCCGGTTTGACCGCAGCCATGACGGGTCCTCCGTGACGCAAGAGTTAATGGGGGGATGCCAACAATTTACCGCGTCTGCGGCCGATTCCAAGCCCACTGCGACCAGCGCACGACAATAAGGTGGGAAGGGCCGAAGGTTGGGAGTGCAAATGCCGCCAAGACCAGAAATTGGGACCAAACTTCGCCGAGTTGGAATAATTGGGCGTCCTCCAAACCTTACTAAGATGGGGACGGTAGCTTTCTTCCCTGGCCCGGCGACTGCTCTTGATGAAGGACCGCGATAAATCTGAGCGGTTTCTACGGCATTTAGAACCGCTGCAAGGACCATTGGAGGCGTACTGTCGCCGTCTGCTTCACGAAGTCGATTCGTTGGAGGATGTGCTCCAGAGCGCCGTCGCGAACGCATTCCGCGATTTTGACCAGTACGCAGAGGGGACGAATTTTCGTGCCTGGATTTTCAAGCACACGCACTCGGAGGCGATGAACTGGAATCGTAAACACCAACGAACTCAGGCTGCGGCACTTCGAGAAGACGAAGTCGCGGCCAAAGAAACCTGGGACGCGATCCTCGACGAACCGCTCTTGAAGGTACTGCTCGAAGCGCCGGGAGCCGTTCTCGACCATTGCGATGCTTCGATCGCGCTGGCCGTTAAATCGTTGTCACTTGAGGACCAGGCAGTATCTTTGCTGCACGTCGTTGGAGACTTTAAGTATCGGGAAATTGCCGACATCCTGCACGTACCGATCGGAACCGTCATGAGTCGGCTGGCACGGTGCCGCGTTCGTTTGCGGCAGCGGCTTGTCGAATACGGCGAAAGACATGGCTTGCATCGGCATGGAGAGATATAACCATGAATTGCAGAGAATCGCGACAGCACTGGAATTTGTACCACGACTCCGAAAAGGATGCGGGCCTTCATTTTCGAATCGGAGAGCATTTGGCTGTTTGCCCCCAATGTGCCGAGTGGTTTCAGCAGCAAAGCCGATTGGAATACATGCTTGTGGAAAACATCGCGGTCCGGCGCCCCACTGCCGAACTCTGGGACCGTGTGTTGGCTCAGACGCAACTGCTGAAGCCCGTACCAGCACGTCGTTGGTTCTTGTTTTCTTTCTCTGGAGCGTTGGCGTGCGCCGCCGGCATCCTTATTGCCATCGTCTTGCTTCGGCACGCTTTTCCGAGTCAGCCAATCAGCGATTTGACAGCAATCACGACCACTTTCCACCACCGGCTCGCAGGCGGAGACGAGCCGCTTCAATTCCGCAGTCGGTCCGATTTAGAGGTTGACAACTATCTGCTATGGAAAACATGGTCCATGCAATTGACGAATTGAACCACATCGTCGTCAAGGTTCACAGCGGACGACCGGTGTACGTTAATGACGTGGGAGAAGTCAAAGATACTTCGGCCATTCAAACCAACGTGGTACGCATCGCCCGTGGACCAGGCTGGGAGAGCAAGCGCCAGGTTTACATCCCAATCTTTCGTCGTCCCGGTTCAAACACGATCGAGGTCGTGGAAGGCGTCAAGAACCGAGTTCCTGACTTCCTGAGCCGATTGACCGTCAAAGAAGGGGCCAAGGAAGACTCGGCTGGCTCGCCGTTGGATCGCTTATCGCGGCGATCTGCGGAGTGTACTTCTCCGTTCGGGCCGGAGACCCTCCGTCGCAACCTTCGTCTCCATCTGGCGCCACCGAAGTCATGCGAGGCCAAAACACGTCGGTTGCCGACGGGAGACAAACGCACCGCGTGCGCACGATCCAACCCGCTCGCGAGCGGCTCCAGCGATCGTCGGTACAAGCGGCCTATGTCGAACCGCTTGAGGAAGCCGATATGTTCGCCAAGGTGTCGGGCTACCTGGAGAAAGTGCTGGTCGATATTGGCGACTCGGTTCGCAAGGACCAGGTCTTGGCCGAATTATGGATTCCCGAGATGGAGCAGGAACGTTTATATCGCGAAGCGCTCGTCGAAAAAGCTCAGGCGGAGGTCAAGCAGACGGAGGCGGCTGTTAAGGCGGCTGAGTCATTCGTGGATGCGGCGAAAGCGCGCGTGGAGGAGGCCCATTCGCAGACCGCCAGGTTCGAGGCCGAATCCGAATACCGCCAGATTGAGTACAAACGCAACCTGCAATTGTTCAACGACCGTGCTTTGCAACGCGACATCGTTGACGAAAAACAGAGTCAACTTCGTGCCGCAGCAGCCGCGGTCAGCGCCTCTCGATCATGTACGGCTCCGTGTCGATCACGCTGGCCGATCACGAGGATGCCTTGATCCTGCCAACTAGCGCTCTGCTCACCGGAAACGGACTTCCGAGCGTGATGATCGCAAAATCGGGAAGGGCACAGCGGCGAACCATCGAAATTGGACAATCCGACGGCGCACGAATGCACGTTATCAAAGGTCTCAACGGCAATGAAGAAATCATCACCGACGGCAAGGACGCCGTTCGTGACGGACAGTCAGTCGAGGTCGTCCGGCGGTAATCTCTAACGGGAGTTGCTGTTCTTCAAGTGACTGCTTGAATGAGAGCGAGCGAGCTAGCATTGCCCGAATAGTCGATTAACCCAGAAGACCCAATTGAATCGGAGACTCTTCTCATGGATGAGAAGTTCCGTGATCCTCGGACGACGGCATCGGATGCTGCCGGAATCAAACGGATGCTTGCGCTGATCACTTTGTGTTCGGCAGCACTCGGATGCGCGGTCGGGAAACCACAAACCTCCAGCGAGCCTATCGCGGCTAGCCCTGCTGCACGACAGGCGTCTACGAGTAAGCCAGAAAAAACTCAACAGAGCACTTTCAAGCCTGTCTCGCACGCCGAACCGGCGACTGGCGAATTGCCGAAACCAGTATCCGACAAGCCTGCGCCGACGCTCATTGCACCTGTGGATTCTCTGTCGCAAGAGCCAGAGACAATCTCGCCGCCAGAGTTACTTCCGCCGATTGCAAAGCGTGGCAGCGAAAAAGATGCGGCAGGCAAGCAAGGGGAATATGCCACTCTTCCGATCGACCTTCCGTCAGCATTGCAGCTTGCCGGAGCAAACAACATACAAAATTGCCCTGACCGCCGAGCGTGTGCGCGCGGCACAGGCACGCTTACAAGGGGCACAGGAACTTTGGCTGCCGTCGTTGAGTGCCGGCGTTGGATACAACCTGCATAACGGACGAATTCAAGACACGACAGGTGATATTCTCGAAGTAAGACGCAGTTCGCTATTTATAGGCGGCGGTCCGACCCTTGGTGGAAATCCTTTCGCAGGTGGAGCTAATGGGCCTGCACGACTGGCGCTGGGATTGCCTCTGACGGACGCGATTTTCAAACCGCTGGCGGAACGGCAACTGACGCGCGTGGCTGCGGCGAATCGAAGCGCCACGTTTAACGACATGTTACTGGCAACGTCCAGCGCCTATTTGGAATTAGTTCGTGCCGAAGGCGAACTGGCAATTGCTCGTGAGGCGGTTGTCAATTCCGAGGAACTTGTGCGTTTGCTAGATGCGCGAGTCCGCGCTGGCACGGCACCGCCAGCCGACGGTCTTCGTGCGCAAGCGGACCTTGCGGATCGGAAACGCAAGGTGTTCAAGGCGGAAGAACTTGTCTACGACGCATCCGCCGAGCTGGTTCGATTGCTGAATCTGCCTCCTGGAATGACAGTGTTGCCCAATGAAATTCAAGCGGTCGCGATCGAACTGATTGATGTGAAGCAGCCGCTCCCCGTGCTGATCGGACAGGGGCTCACGGCTCGACCCGAAATGGCGGCGCATCAAGCGTATATAGGGGCCACGCTCGACCGCCTCCGTCAAGAGGAGTGGAGTCCTTTGATACCCAACGTCGAGGTTGGCTTCGGCGCGGGTGGATTTGGGGGAGGCCCAGGCGGCTTCTTCGGCGATTTCGGCAACCGTACCGACTTCGATGCGCTCGCCGTCTGGGAATTGCGTGGGATGGGATTTGGCAACGCTGCCTTGGTGGGTGAGCGGCGTGGTGAACACCGACAAGCGCGATTGACGGTTGAGCAAACTCGCAACCTGATCGCGGCCGAGGTGACACGATCCTACTATCAGGTTCGACTGCGCCGACAACAGATTCAGGCGGCCGAAGCACAAGCCAGGTCCGCAACCGAAGCCCTTCCGCTCAATTTCAAAGGAATTCTCGGCGGCCAGTTGCGGGCTATCGAAGCGCTGCAAGCGATCGACGCCTTGACCGCTGCACACAGCCAGTACCTGACCAGCATGATGGATTACAATCGGGCGCAATTTCAATTGCTTCGCGCCGTGGGCACTCCGCCCAAGGCGCCCGCCGATGATCGATGCCATACTGCTCGCAGCCGAATTCGATATTAACCCAGCGACTCATGGCGAGTGCGCCGGCTTGTGTCCCAGCAGTGCCAATTGCATCAACGTGTGACATTTGATAGGCTGGGATGTTCGTTCGGATATCACCTTGAGCCAAGGAAGGTCGCATCGTGGCCGCCGCGTTGCAGTCTCCGCGAAGATTCTCCCAGGAACCCACCTGGCAACCCGGCGACCGCATCTGGATATCGGTTTCCGAAGATGCACGCCAGCTGCTCCTTCCCTGGCCGTTGCTCCAAGACGAAACGTCGCTCGCCGAATTGGTTTCCGGCGCCGGTTCCCCCTTGCGGTTTCGCGCCGATCCCTCCCGTGGGCGCGTCACGCTGCTGGAAGACCTTCCGCAAACTTCGGCAAAGTTTGCCGAGCACTTTCTGGAATACATCAGTCCCGGCCGATTCCGACTGCAGATCGCACCGCTCAAGGATGCTCCTGGCGACGACGAACTGATGACCGAGCAGGGCGTCCGCATCGCGCTGACCAGCGCCGATGATCTCCAGCGGTTGTTCGTTTCGCCACGGATCGATGCGGGGGTCGACGAATTTCTGTTGGCCACGCGTGCCGCCCGAATCGGCACGCACGGCGGTTTCGACCAACTGATTTGCCTGCCGCTGGTGCGCGAGATGGACTTGCTGGAACATCAGATTCGCACGGCCAAAACCGTCTTGCGGCGGTTCCGCGGCCGGGCGCTCTTGTGCGACGAAGTAGGCCTGGGCAAAACGGTCGAGGCGGGCCTGATACTTACTGAATTGAATCTGCGCGGCCTGGCCCGATCGGTGCTGGTGCTCACGCCTCCGTCCCTGGTTGAGCAGTGGCAGGGGGAGCTGCGGCGCAAGTTCTCGCTGGACTTTACCAGCTACGACGATCCGGCGTTCCGCGGGCGCGGCGTTTCGGCGTGGTCCGAGTTCGATCGGATCATTGTCAGCACGCACACGGCCAAGCGCGAGCCGCACCGCTCGGCGATTGTCGGTCGCCGCTGGGATCTGGTAATTGTCGACGAAGCCCATCATCTGCGCAACCGCACGACGCAGTTGTGGAAGTTCGCCAGCCAGTTGGAGAAGCAGTACATCCTGTTGCTCACCGCCACGCCGGTGCAAAACAATCTGGACGAACTGTTCAACCTGGTCACGCTGCTCGAACCAGGACTGCTGAGCACTGCGAAGCAGTTTCAGCGCCGATTTGTCGATCGCCAAGACAAGCTCACGCCGCGAAACGTCGATGAATTGCACGGCCTGCTGGCGGAGGTGATGGTTCGCAATCGACGCAGCACGGTGGGCTTGCAATTCACCCGCCGCTGGGCAAGCACGCTGGGCGTGCAACCGTCGCCCGACGAGCGACTGCTCTATCGCGACATCACCGCGTTCGTGAAGGAACATCTTCGACTCCCCGCCAGCAAGACAACCGCGGCCACGGGTGAAGAACCGGCCGAGGGTTCGCGATCAGGCAGGATTTCTCGGATGGCGCTCGTGGCGTTGCAAATGGCTCTGGGTTCCAGCAGCCAGGCCGCCGCCGGCACGCTGGGCACGATCGCGGAAAACGCAAAGCTCGACGGGGCGCTGCGCGGGCAATTTCAAGAGTTCGCCCAGCGTGCCGCCAGCATGCCTCGCGGCGCCAAGCTCGAGCGGCTACTGCGATTGCTCGATGAATTCTCCGACAAGATGGTGATCTTCACCCAATTTCGCGCCACGCAGGCCATGCTCGCCGAGGAGCTGGCGCGCGCGGGGCATGCGATCGCCGTTTTCCACGGTGGACTTGCCCGCTTGGAAAAAGAAGCGGCGATCCAGGAATTCCGCGGGCCAGCCCGACTGCTGCTCTGCACCGAGGCCGGCAGCGAGGGGCGTAACCTTCAGTTCGCCCACGCGATCTGCAATTTCGATCTGCCGTGGAACCCGATGAAGATCGAACAGCGCATCGGCCGCTTGAGCCGCATCGGCCAAACTCACGATGTGCAAGTGTATAATCTCGTGGCCACGGGTACGGTCGAAGCCGCCGTGCTGCACCTGCTGGATGCCAAGCTGAGCATGTTCGAATTGGTCATTGGCGAGATCGACATGATCCTCGGCAATCTCGACGAGGAACACGAGTTCCAGGATTTGGTCACCGAGATGCTCGCCCAATCCACCGATGAAGACGATTTTTCCCGGCACATGGAAGAGCTTGGCTCGCGACTCCTCGCCGCCAAACAGGCGTATTTGGAGCAGCGAGCACACGACGATCGGCTGTTCGGCTCGCGATTTGCGCCCGAGGAATAGGAGCTGCCTGGCATGAGCCTCAAAGCCGTCAACGAAACCTCCCTCTCGTCCCTGGAATTGTTTGTCCGTGATTATGTGGCCACGGTCGGCGGCGAGTGGGAGCAAGTCGAGCCCCAGGTCTATGACCTGCTGCTGCCCGACTCGGTGACGGCCGCGCTGACCGCCCGAGACCCCGGACTCACACGCGTGACGTTCGACCCCGAAGCCCTGCCCGAGCATCCGCGGGCACAATTGGCCAGCCTTGGCACGCCGCTGGTTGACGCCCTGCTGCATGACGCGGTCGAGCGGGCCCGATTTGTGGAACTTCATCTCGACGGGCTGAATCTGCAATCGCGCGGCTGGGTGTCCACGCTGAATCGTGCCTACTCGCTGGAGGGAGTTGGCGCGCTCGAGGCCACATCGGCCCGTCCACTCGACTTTCCGCAGGTGGTTTTTTGGTTTGAAGTCACGTTTGCCAGCGATCAGCGAGAACAGGAAATCCTGCCGGTCGCGATCGATCTTCACTATGGCCGGCAAGCGCGGCATGTTGAGTTGTTGCTCGATATGTCCCGGCTGGCGCGTTCGCCATCGCTCGTTTATCCCACGGCGCCGCTGATCTCACGCGACGCGGCGTACCGACTGGCCCGCGAGCAGGTGGTTCGCACGGTGTCGGCACTAGCCAACACGCGCAATCGAGAACTGCACGAGCGACTCGACAAGCAGGTCGCCCGGATGACGCGCTACTACGACGACCTGCGGCACGAGCTGGAAGACCAGGCGTCTCGTAAGGATGCGGACCCGGCCAGGTTCGCGGCGCGGCGCGAGGCGCTGGCCCGCGAGCGCGACCTCCGCGTGACTGAGCTGCGCAAGAAGAATTCGCTCGGCGTTCGGCTGTCATTGCTCAACGTGCTGGTCGTCCATCAACCCAAGCTGGCCGTCGAGGCGCGGGAGTCAGGCAGATCCAAAGCAACCACCGGCTGGAGCAATGCGGCGACGGCATCGCTGGTGTGGGATCCACTGACGGAAGCCTGGGAAGCAGCCGCCTGCCCGCTCTGCGGCCGCCCCACATTCGAGCTTCACCGCCTGCCCAGATCCCTGGCCTGCGCCACTTGTCTCAATTCAGCCTCGCAGGCGCGCACGCGAATGCCGCGCTAATGGGAGAGGCCCGCTTGCTGGCGTTCCCCCTTCAGGCGGATGTCGCGCAAGCGAAGCCGGCGAAAGCCGGGACTCCAACGCCGCGGGCTCTTATCTCGCCGGCGCATTCTGCTAAAATTCCCGCTCCGTGGATCGATTGCGACTCTAGCCCAGGAAACTTGCCATGCCCACCAAAGAACAGTTGCTTGCCAGGCCCATCACCCACTTCGACTTGAAGTCGAGCGATCCCACGGCCGTTGTCGAGGGTATGCGACAAATGGCCTACTCGGCTCGTGACCTCGCTCGGGCCGCTGACATCTACAAGCGTATGCTCGACGACCGCGATTGCGGCATCATGCTCTGCCTGGCGGGCTCGCTCGTGAGCGCGGGCCTCAAGCAAATCTTTGTGGACATGATCCGCAACCGCATGGTCGATGCGATCGTCAGCACCGGGGCGAACATCGTCGATCAGGATTTTTTCGAGGGCTTGGGCTTCAAACACTACATCGCCGAGGAGCGGCTCAAGGCGGGCCTCGACGATGACATGCTGCGCGAACTGCACATCGACCGCATCTACGACACGCTGATCGACGAAGATGAGCTGCGAATCTGCGACGACACGACCCGGCTGATTGCCGACGCCCTGCCCGGCCGTCCCTACAGCAGCCGTGAATTCATCCGTGAAATGGGTTCGTATCTGGCCGAGCAGCACAAGGCCCGAATGGTCCAGCAAGGCGAAGACTCGATCGTGCTGGCGGCGTTCGAGGAAGACGTGCCGATCTTCTGTCCGGCCTTCAGCGATTGTTCGGCCGGATTCGGCCTGGTGGCGCATCAGCACGCGCGCGGCGAAGGGGCCAAAGTGTCCATCGACAGCGTAAAGGATTTTTACGAGTTGACGCAGCTCAAGATCGCAAACCCGACGACGGGCCTGTTCATGCTCGGCGGCGGCGTGCCCAAGAACTTTGCGCAAGACGTGGTGGTGGCGGCCGACGTCCTGGGCGTCGAAGCTCCGATGCACAAGTACGCGGTGCAGGTGACCGTGGCCGACGTCCGCGACGGCGCCTTGAGCAGCAGTACTCTCAAGGAAGCCAGCAGTTGGGGCAAGGTGGACACGGCCTACGAACAAATGGTGTTCAGCGAAGCCACGCTCGCCGTGCCGCTGATCGCCGGCTTCGGGTATCACAGTGGCGCCTGGAAGAACCGCATAGCCCGCCGCTGGACGCGGGTCTTGGAAGCTGCGGTGCCAGCGGGGGTGTAATAAGCCGGCCCGAACCGACGTCCGAACGTAACCGTTCAGCGGCCGGCGGGACTGGTTTATTTTCCCGGCAATTTAAGCGAGGCGCGTCGTCCTGTTGGCTGGTTGCCCATCGTGGTTCCCGGGAAAATGTGCCTGTCTCTCTAGCATTCCTCGCAACTGTAGCTATCCTAGATTATGCGGCCGTTTCAATCCCTTCCGGGATCTGAACGATTACGCGATCGCGTAGGAGGTTGGGTTATGCGCCGGTTCTTTTGTTCGCTGCGCGGGCCTCACTTCGGTGAGCTCAGTCGAGCCGCTGACATGCCGCTGCGACGCATGCGGCGTTGTTCGACTTCGCAATCTGGCGGTTTTACCCTCGTGGAATTGTTGGTCGTGATCGCCATCATCGGCGTTCTGGTCGCTCTGCTGCTGCCGGCGGTGCAAGCGGCACGCGAAGCGGCGCGACGCACGCATTGCGTCAACAATTTCAAGCAAATCGGAATTGCGCTGCATAACTATCACGACGCTCACCGGTCGTTCCCCTCCGGCGAGATTTACCACGTTGGTTGGTGTCCAGCGCCTGGCCTTAAACCTGGCCAGCCTAACGTGGTCAGCTTCGCCTGGAGTGGTTTGATAATTACCTACATGGAAGATGAGCAGACTCGCAAGCTATTTGACAAGAATCTGGACGCCAACGGTTGGGGCGTCTGGGGCGGAACGACCAATGTGAATAGCGCCAAAGCGGGAGCCATTCGAATCCCGCCGTATGTCTGCACGAGCGATCCGCAGAACGAGCTCGTTACTGTCAGTGGCACGTACCAGAACGGCCCTCATCCCGACGATGATTGGTGGAAGATGAACGCAGCCGGAGTGGCGGATACCAGGTCGGCTTGGATCATCGGACACAGCGGCGATTGCCCGATCGTGAATAACAACGGCATGTTCAGCAATGCTCGCCGGCCGCTGCGCACCAAAGGCGTGATCGACGGGACCAGCAAGACGTTGTTTGTGGGCGAGGTTACCGGTGGTGAGAGCGGGTCGCGCCGCGGGCGAATTTGGCCTGTATGGTCGCTGCGCGCAACGATCAGCGGCATCAACGGGCCTGGCACCATCCCTGGTAGCGGCCAGTACGCCGGGCTGGCCAACGACTGGGGCTTCTCCAGTTATCATCCCGGCGGGTGCCATTTCACTATTGTGGACGGCAGCGTGCGGTTTGTCGCCGACACGATTGATGCGACCGTATTGGCTGCCATGACCACCCGCGCTGGCGGCGAAATGTTGACCGACTAAGACCAATCGTGGCGGTTCCCTCACCGTTGATTACCCTTAAGTGCCCCCTATGAAGGCGCCACGGTTCTCCGTCCTGAACAAGCGAGCGCGATCGGTCGCGATGAGTCTGACTGCAGCCTTGCTGTCCGCCGGCTGTGGTCCCTCGGGCCCGGAACGAGCCATTGTCACTGGCGCGGTGACGTATCAAGGCCAGCCCATTGCCAACGGCGTCATTCGCTTTGTCCCCACGGGCCAAACCAAGGGGCCGGCCGCCGGGGCGAGCATCGAAAATGGAACGTACGAAGCCAATTTGAAAGGAGGCGTGGTGGTGGGGGTCAACCGCGTGGAGATCACGGCAGTGCAACCCCGTTCGGACCCTGCCGGACGGGACATCGCCGCCATGGAGGGGGCGGGTGTACAGTACATCCCCGAGCAATATAACCTTCAATCGACCCTGAACGTAACGATCGAGTCCGGCGGCCCGTTCGTCAAGAATTTTGATCTTAAGTGATGGTAGCGGATCCGTAGCCCGTCTGTACCGTCCAGCCCATGAGGCAATCCGTGCGAATGAGACTCGGCGGGATCTTGACCGTGATGGTGATCGTTGTCATCGCGAGCCTGGCGGGTCGCCCGGCCACAGCCGATGAGGAGCGACGCACGATTGACGTAGACAGACTCACCTCAAAGGCCGAGCGGTTGCAGGCCATCATCGAACAAACGGCCCACCGCCGGCCCAGTTATGGCGGTGCGAAAGCGAGCTTCTCGACCATGACTGCTTGATTTCGTGGTTGTGGGCTTATTGGGAGGGTCGTTGGCGCGGGTACTGGTAAGCATGGTCGAATCGAGCCAGCAATTTTCGAGGATGGAACAGCAAGTGTTGTCCAAATTTCGGCTGTACGACGGCGGAAGCGTGCAATTCTTCGACGCGCGCGTGGCGCAACCGATCGCTTTTGCCCACGTGGCCGATCTGCATCTGTCACCCGATCCGCCTGCACTGTGGCCCCCGCAGTACCGGAATGCAATCCAGTGGTGGGACATCGAGATGAAGCACCCCAATCGCACGCTGCCCAAAATGCTGGACGAAATCCGGTCGGCGGCGGTCGATTTTGTCTTCTTCGGAGGAGATGTGTTGGATTATTTCCATTCCGAATCCGCCGAGCGCGTCGTCCGGCTTTGTCGCCAGCGGAACCTGACCGCCTATTTCCAGCTCGGCAATCACGATTGGGAATCGGACCGGATCCGCTTTGTGACGCACGAGTACGATGCGGATCTCCGCGCGGTTACGGCGGAAAGGCTCCGCGGAATTTGGCGGATGCCTGGCTTGTATTACTCGTTCGAGCAAAACGGCGTTCGTTTTATTTCTTTAGATGTTTTTTATGGCAAGGTGGCAGAAGGATACGCCGGCTGGCTCGACGACCGGCAGGCCGACTGGTTCATCGATCAACTTTGCTATCAGGGACCCATCATCGTCTTCCACCACGTGCCTTTTAATTGTCCCACCGTGGAGTTTCGCTTCCGCGCCGTGTGGTCGGGAATTCTGGGCTCGATGGCCGAAGACAACAATGGCCGCAGGGTTCGTCAGGCGATCGAAGGTTGCCCGAACATCCTCGGCACATTTGCCGCTCACTCGCATCTGCGGAGCGAAGACGCCATGGGCCAGACGTGTCAATTCAGCGTCGAAGCTGGACTGCACGGTCAGTGGCGGTATGTTCGAGTGGCTAATTCACAACCCCCGAAATCCCTGCGCGCAAAAGGCACTCCCGATGTTTTGATTCAAACCAATGCCCTCGATCACCGTTGACGGCCATCAGATCGACGCCGCGCCGCGTCAAACAATCTTCGCAGTGGCCTTGCCGAGGTAGATACGTGTCTCAGTAACGTGGCTACCAGTGCGCGCCGCGTCAAACAATCTTCGCAGTGGCCTTGCCATCCTGGAGAGAATACCCCCAACGCCCCGACCCATGCAGTACGATTCACTATTCAGGATCTGACCCCAAAGAAGCACTTCTACGTGACAGCGCAAAAACTGATCGGCCGTGGCAATCGCTTGCAAAAGCCACCCGAGTCGATAAAATATCGACTGGGCACGCAGGTATTCTTCGTACATATTGGGTTGTAACCAGACACGCGCATTGCAGCTTGCAACGAGCTGTGTGCAGTCAAGCATGAGGATAGAAAGTCAGGAATTTTCGTGAGCCACGATTTTACGCTCGGCACCGTGGAAGTTGCCCTGACGCCCAGCCAGCGGTTTGAGGAGTATTTGCAGAGCAAGGGCAAGCGGATTACGCAGCAGCGGCGGATACTTGTTGGCGAGGTTTTCAAACGACACGAGCACTTCGACGCCGAAGTCCTGATTAAGCATCTCGACGCGATCGGCGAAAATCGCGTCAGCCGGCCGACGGTCTACCGGACACTCTCCGAACTTTTGGATGCCGGGCTGCTGCGCGGCATGTCCCTCGGCGGACGAACCGTCTACGAGCACGACTACGGCTATCCTCAGCACGATCATCTGCACTGCATCAAGTGCAATAAGCTCATCGAGTTCTCTGACTCCGAGATCGCCGAACTGCGGGACGAAGTGGCCCGACAACACAATTTCCGCGTGATCGGCCACCGGCTGATTATCTCGGGAATCTGCACCGAGTGCCGCAGCGTGCGGCGGCCAACGCGGAAGCTGGATCTTGTGTGAGTTTCTTGCTGACTCGGGCTTCCAACGAGGAAAGGGGTCGCCCGTCCGCATCGCGGTTCCTGCAATCGCCAAGCCGGCAGCTGCCACCGGCGTTGCTAAACGACGACGATTGCACTGTTCAGAAGTGCTTGTGGATATTTTGTGCGAATCGGCTTAACCACGTGGGCGATGAATTCATTCACTTGTTCCGGCGCTCGGCCGATGAAGTTTTTGGCGTCCATTGCAGCGTTCAGATCCAGCCTGGCGAAGGCGGGGTCGGCGGCAAGCCGCGCGAGCAAATCGTTCTCGCCGCCTTCTTGTTTCACCAGGGCTGCGGCAGCCTGGCTGTGACGTCGGATGACCTCGTGCAATTGCTGCCGGTCACCGCCGGCTTCGACGGCCGCCATCAGGATGTTTTCGGTCGCCATGAATGGCAACTCTGCCGCAAGGTTTTTGGCGATCACCTGCGGATAAACTACCAAACCGCTGGCGACATTCTGGTACAGCAACAGGATCGCATCGATCGTCAGAAACGCTTGCGGCATCACGAGCCGGCGGTTGGCGCTGTCGTCCAAGGTGCGTTCCATCCACTGCGTGGCCAACGTGGCCGAGCTGCTGGATTGCAGGCTCATGACAAACCGCGCCAGGCCGCAGATGCGTTCGGCGCGCATGGGGTTGCGTTTGTAGGCCATCGCGGAGGAGCCGATTTGATCGGCCTCGAAGGGTTCTTCGATCTCCTTGCGGCTCTGCAGGAGTCGCAGATCCGTCGCCGCCTTGTGGGCGCTGGCTGCGATGGCGGCCAGCCCATCGACCACCTGAGCATCGACTTTCCGTGAGTAGGTTTGTCCGGTGACGGCATAGGTCGCGTCGAAACCCATCTTCTTCGCCACGCGTTTGTCGAGTTCCAGCACTTTGGCGTGGTCGCCGTGAAACAATTCCAGGAAACTCGCTTGCGTGCCGGTTGTGCCCTTCGCGCCGCGGGCTTTAAGCGAGACCAGCCGATGCTCGATCTCGGCCAGGTCCTGCACCAGATCGTAGGCCCACAGGCAGGCGCGCTTTCCAACGGTCGTGGGTTGAGCCGGCTGCAGGTGAGTGAGACCAAGCGTGGGCAGGGCGCGATGCTCGGCGGCGAACCTGGCCAGCCGATCGATGACCGCTACAAGCCGTTCGCGCACGATAGTCAAGCCTTCGCGCATCAAGATCAGATCGGTGTTGTCGGTCACGTAGCAGCTTGTGGCCCCCCAGTGGATGATCGGTCGCGCGGTCGGACATTGATCGCCGTAGGCATGCACGTGGG
This sequence comes from Planctomycetaceae bacterium, assembly GCA_005773095.1. Classification (GTDB taxonomy): domain Bacteria; phylum Planctomycetota; class Planctomycetia; order Pirellulales; family PALSA-1355; genus SXHT01. Next base: position 1,716 of record SXHT01000335.1, on the reverse strand, counting down.
CCATTACATCGTGCCGCAGCGTGCGCTCATAAGCGTCGGCCGCGGCGAAGTCAATTGAATCGACGTGGGCATTGAGTTCCGCAATCTGAGCCGGCGAGATCGCCAGGCCCAGCTCAGCCTGGGCCTCGGCCAGCGCTACCCAAAGTCGCCGCCACGTGCTGAACTTTCGCTGCGCGCCCCAGAGCTGGCTCATCTGGCGTGAGGCATAACGGCCGGTCAGCGGGTTTTGGTATTCGTCGTGCATGGTTCCTCGGTCAAGCCGCGGCTTGTTGCTAGATGTTTGTTAAATCGTCACCCCCGCCCGGCCCAATCAACCGGTCGAGCGCGGCCGCGATTTCCGGGGCATCTTCATTGCTTTTGGTGTACACGCGGCAGATGCGATGGATCAGCGGCAATTGGCGATAGAGTTGATCGTCCGTGAGCGGCTGTGGCGAGCCACGGGCCGGATCGTACAAAAAATTCTGCTGGGCACTTGGTCCGGGCGTGTGAGGTCGATGAATGTGCCTTGCCAAGTCCACGCGCAACGGCAACTCGGCCAGCGACGAGGGCAACTCGGCGCGCAGCTTCATTTCCAGGATCTTCCGATCGCTAAAAATACTGCTCCGTTCAGCGTTGCTTTCGTCGAACACCAATCGGCGTTCGACCGCCGTCTTCCACGCGACCTGCCGGTTGAGGATCTCCAGCCATCGCTCGCCTAACTGGCGTTTGACAGCATCGTCGCTGCGGGGCCAACGGGCAACATCGACCAACAGCGAGAACTCGGTGAATCGCAAGTAATCGTTCAGATGGTCCCGAGGGTTTCCCGAGAACAAGTACCGCTTACTGTCGGCAAACAGATCGGCCAGCGTGAGGTCGATGGAACGCACGGTGCGATGGAAATAGATCGTGCGAAACAACTCTGCCCGCACGCCAATGAATCGCACCAGTGCCGGCAGTCCCTTGGTGTGGATCGTCAAACCGCGCGAGGTAAAAAAGCTGTAGTGCAGCAGGCGATCGAGATCGAACGCATGGGTGCTGTAGCCGCTCATGTAGGCGTCGCGGAGCACGAAGTCCATGTTGTCAACCGTGTAGATCCCGCAGAACAGACTTCGCAGCAACACCAGCCAGCGCGGGGCATCGCCGTCGGCCGCCGTGGGTCGCTGGATCAGAAAGGCGATTTGATCCGGATCCAGCTCTTCGCCATCCGCCAGCCTGGAGTTCGGATTTCTGCGGATGCGGCGAAGCAGGGAGCCTAACTGGTCGCGAATGATCCTGGCCCCCAGGGTTTCATGCGTCAGACCGAAGTCGCTCAGGTAATGCTCGTCGAAAAAATGGCCGAAGGGCCCGTGCCCGACGTCGTGCAGCAGGCCGGCCATCCGCATAAGCGATTCCACGTATCCGCGGCTGGGTGTCTCAGGACAGACTTCTTGCAAGCTGTCATAGAGCACGGCAGCGGCCCGACTGGCCAGGTGCATGGCCCCCACAACATGTTGAAAACGAGTATGCTCGGCCGCGGGAAACACCCACCATGCGGATTGCAACTGGTGAATTTGCCGCATCCGCTGGAGCCAGGGATGGTCGATAATCTGCCGCTCGCCCACCTCGCCGGGAGTTCGCGCGGCATCGGACACGAAGGGGATGTAGCCGTGAATCGGGTCGTGGCAGAGGTTCTCGGCGCGAAAGTCACGCATATCCGCCAATATAATGCTTCGCTTCGCAGGGGAGTAGGAACGTCGG
>SXHT01000334.1 GCA_005773095.1 Planctomycetaceae bacterium | reverse complement strand
GAGGGAACGCATTCCCGGGCGATCGAACCCGAAGGGTTCCCAGCGATTAGTCGGTGGTTGAACGGAGCGATACCACCGGTTCCTGTGCGCGAATTCATCTTGCATCCCGCAGGGATGGCAGCGCGCTGTCATGCGGCATCGGCGCTGCGACCCGTTCGGGGGCGGCGCGCGTTTTCGGATCCATTCCGGCGGTGGCGCTGCGCTGACCGCCGGCTAATGGCTGAAATCCCTCCGGGATAAGCCGGTTCGACCTGCACGCATACCCTCTTGTGCCTTCGGCACCGGGACAGCAATCGCTGTCCCCGCTACCAGGCTGTCCGAGTCGCGATTTTCTCCAGGCGGGAAAATGCGCCAGGCCCCGGCCCGTGAACGGTTACCGCTACTCGACAAGCGACCAGTCGTCCTCGTCCGCCAGAGCGGCATCAACGACCGTGCCAATGTGTCCGCGCGCTGACACTCGATTTGAGTAGCCGCCCAACGCCGGCGTTGCCGAACCCGAAACCTTCGACGTCGTCGTGGAAGAGCTGGCACGAGCAAAGCTTTCGCTGGATGCCTTAGTCGCCGGCGTACTGGCGGTGCTGTTGACCGATGGAACGACCAGAATCGCTACCTCAGCCTGGCGATCGTCGCTCGACTCAACCGACCGCAAGAAACCCGACGCAGCTTTTCCAGCGAAGCTCGGGCTGGATTGCAAGCTCTGCCGGTTGAGGTAATCGATCAGCACCAGCGAATCGTGCGGCGTGATCTGCCCGTCGAGCGTGGTATCCAAGAACAGCGCGTTTGCGAAATCCGTGCCAAAATCGATCGACCGGATACCCTGCCGGTTGAGGCTGTCGATGAGTTGCAGCAAGTCATTGGGTGCGACCATGCCGTCGCGATTGACGTCGTAGCGGTCGATCGGGCTCAACTGATTGGAAATCGTGATGGTTGCGCTCGACGAGGCGCCCACCACGTGCACAAAGTACTGGGCCGGCGGCATCGTTACCGGCGACGAGGCGAGCGACCGGGCCGCGGACGCACCGATACCGGAGCCAACCGGCTGCAAGTCTGCGTCGTAGAGTTGCACTTGCACGGAATCGGCCCCTTGCAAGTCGATCATCGGGGAACCGTCGCGGACCGTATGGAAGGCAATCCAACGGTCCCCCTCGATCGTCACCCCCGCTCGCTCCTGCGCGGCGTGAACCAGACCCACGTCGATCGTTGTGGCAGCCAGCTCGCCCGATCGGCCGCTCACCGGCGGATCAAAATTGCCGACGATGGGGAGCGCGAATTCGTCCCCGAGCTGCGCAAAGAGATCCTGGCCCAAAGGAATCGGACTGAACGGATGATTGAGTGTGTCGACGGTACGGATCTGCCGAGCCGTGCCTGCGAAATCGTTCGAGAGCAGGAAGTACCATTCGGCAGCTTGTTCGGGGGTCGTACCACTTCGGCGCGGGACGAACAGGCCGACGTCGTCGATGCCGTCATGATCCATATCGGCCGCGACGGGTTGCTCGGCCACGCCGGGGAATCCGAAGTCGATCGTCGCATCGAGATTGCCGAATCCACCGGCCCGAAGGTCGAACGAGAACCGATCCACGCGCCACGTGGCCAGGTCTTCCAAACCGTCGCCATCGAAGTCGCCGGCGATCGGCGCCCCGCGCAAGGGGGAGTGAATCAGCAGGTCGCTGCTTTCGAGAAGGTTGTTGCCGTTGGTGTCGATCAGGAATTTTGTTCCATCGAACAGCCCGATCTCATCGCCCGGATGGTTGCGATCGAAGTCACCGGCGAAGGGCAACGCGCTCAGGTTAAATCCGCCAACGTTGGGCTGTTCAACAAAGAAATCTCCCATGCTCACATCGACCACGCCGTCGTTGTTGGTGTCGATGATCCAGCGGAAGCCGCCGTTGATGAATCCGAAAGCCGCCAACTTGTCGAAGCCGTCTGCCGTGCCACTCTTGCCGTTCGCGAAGTTGCCGGCAAACAGGCCGTCGTGGATCTGGAAACCTTCGTCCCGGTTGGCTCCCACGACACCCAACGTGAAGACGAGGTCCCTGTTAGTGGCATCGTTGTCCTGACCCTCGAAGTCCCAGACCAGGTTGCCGTTGATATCGATGAAGATGCTGCCTGCCGCGAAGGTGCCGATTTCCGGTCGGGTATCGACCGTGAACCGTGCCACAAAGTTTCCGCCGGGTTGGCCGTCACCGGAGGGGAAGACAAGCGTCGTTTGGGTGTCGCCTTCAAACGGTGACGACGCCTGCGATTCTCCGTCCAGCCGATTGCCGGCATGATCCACGAGATTGTCAAGCAAAGTGAGCGTGAAGCGGTCGTCGGCGAGTGGTGCGCCGAACGTCAATCGAACGATGCTTTGGCCAGGATCGCCGGCCTCGGACTCATCGATGAGCCTGGCTTCGACGATCAGCACGCGACCGGTGTGATCGCCGATCAGCGCGTAATTGCCGATCGTTTCACCGACCTTTTCGTTGACGGCGGGGTACACAAAGCCTTTGGCGCGCTCTGGCTTGTCGAGGAAGTGGATGTCGATCTGGGTGATCAGCGGCGTCGGACCATCCTCCGAGGGTTTCGGATCGAAAAGTTCGTAGTCCGAACCGGTGACGGTAACTCTCCTCACCTTCGGACCGCTGGTATCGAGGAAGATCTGCAGAATCGCGGGTGCATTGGCCGGCGTGATGTTGCCAGCCAGGTCTTCTGCCGCTGCCATGATGGTCCGCAGTCCGTCTTTCGGGAGGCCGAAGTTCGGATCGTTAAGATCGACGTTTGAGGTAACGACCCAGCGGCCGCCCGGCAATTGATTTGTGCCATCGAGTGGTACCGCCACGGTCTGAGCGATCAGCAAGTCATTGTTATCGACCTTGTTGTTGTCGTTGCGGTCGACGTACAAGCGGACGATCGAGTTCGCTTCGGCCGTACCAAAAAAGGTGGGCGACGTGTCGCTGGTAATGCCATCGCTGAAAGTGGCCGGTTGTCCGGCGACGCCGGTGTCGCTTGATGGATCGAGGCCATCGTTGGGCACCGCCGGAAGGCCAAAAAACAGCGGCGGCGCTCCGGTATCAACGACGACCTCCAGCGACACGCTACGACCGCCGAAGCCCCGCTGCGTTGGGTTGGCTGGATCGATGATCTGCACCCGCGCCGAGAGGAAATGGCTGCCGTCCGAGAGCGCGTAGAGAGGCGCGGTATCTTCTGCAAAGTCGAAGACGTAAACGCCTTGTTGCCCCGGAACCTGCCGCGCATAGCCGATCGGCGTTTGCGGCGCGGTGGCCGTTTGTGGCGGCGTGTTGCCCTCGTCAAAAATCGCCAGGCGGTAGCCGGCCGTGTTGGCATTCGGGCTGAACGGAATGGGAATGACTTCATCGGGCGGAGAGTCAGGCGAGTCGTTGCCCGGCAGATCGTTGAGGAAGATGCCGTCGTCGAGCCGTAAAAAGATGACCGGCGTGTTGTCGCGCGTCGTGTTATCGAGCTGCGATCGGCCCGTGTCGATGCTCTCGACGATAAAGTCGTCGCCTGGATTGGGGGCCGCGGCGAGGTTTGTGAGCAGCGTGAATGTGGCCGTGTTGCCGGTTACCTTGTAGGTGTCGATGACGGCGCGTTCACCCTTGGCCGGCCCCTCGACGAAATTCACCAACTTGCCCTGATAATAGTTATCTGCGGAGTTGAGTCCCGCGAAGGGGGCCACGTTGTCGTTGTTGATCGGCGCCTTGAAGGACGACTTCGTGGGGTTGTTGCCAACTTCGCTCGAGCCGATTACGTCGTCCAATTCCAAATCGAACGGCACGGGCGGGGTCTGATTAACGATCGTCATGCTGTAGCCGTTGACGACCTGATTGGCCGGGTCGAAGGAGCCGTTGGCATTGCCGCCGCCGAAGACACGCACGTAGTACGTCTGGCCGGCAACGGCGGGAATCCTCACACGCTCGTCGACGGTGTTGTCGTTGGCGCCGAAGCCCGAAATCAACGTGCCAGATTCGTCGCGAACTTCCAGATCCAGGTTTCCGCCAGCCGGCAACAGACTGTTGGAAAACTTGCGGAAATAGACCTGGAAATCAAGCGTGCCGGTCTTCTGGGCCACCACGCGGTACCAATCCTGATCGGGCGCCACAAAGCGGTGCTCGTTGGCGTTGGGAAAGATCGCCAGATTCGTGAGGTTGATCGTGTTGCCGGCGCCCAGGAAGCTGGCCGTGGCGCGGAATTCGTTCTGTTCGAACTGGTCGGGTCCCAGGATCAGCAAGTTGGGATTGCCCGTGGCTGGGTTCACGGTGGCCACGATCGGTGAAATGATCTCCACGTTCGTGTATGTGATGTCGGGCATTGCCACGGCGTTGCGAAATACGCGGACCACGCCTTCATCCGGCGTGCGGCTGCGGTTGATGACCGCGAAGTCGGTATCCGGCAGCGGCGTGCCATTGAGGTCACTGGCAATCACCAAGGCATCGCTCGCGCCGGGAGGCCCGCCATCGACGTTAATCAGCAGATTGATCGGCACATTCACGCCGACCGCTGCGCCGCCTGGCCCGGTGACCGTAGCCGGTGCGGGAATGACCAGCACGGTATCGTTGCCGAAACCTGCCAGCACCGTGACCTCTTCGATCGTACTGTGGAGCACAGCGGACTTGAGCACATTGCCGGCGGCATTGGTCACGGTGACGGTCCGATTGGGTGAGTCGACGGAAATGAAGTCGTGGTTGTTGGTACCGACCACTTCCACGGTATCGCCCACCGCGCCGGAGCCTTCGATCGTGAAAACGCTGGATGAGTTCACGTTGAAACCAAAACGGGTCGGCGCGTTCTTTTCGAAGAACTCGCCCGTGCCAGCGCCCGTCGGCGTGTAGACGATCGTGTCGTCACTGGAGGTACCATCGATTCTGAGGGTGTCGTTGGCCTGACCGCCGGTATTGATGACGACGCTCTGCAAGTCGCTCAGCGCGCCCACGGAGTTGACCCGCACAGCATCCGCGCCGGCGAGGCTGTTAAGATTGAGCACCTCGGTGCCGATCAGCGTGATTGGCCCGCCAACGACACCGGTGACGGCATCACCGGCAATCTCCAGTGTCAGCGTGATCGTGTCCGCGCCGCTGGTGCCATTTAGCGTGGCGATATCAGAGCCCGAGGGGGTGCCGCCTTCGATGACCACTCCCCCCGTGAAGCTGGCGCCAGGATTAACGGTAAACCGATCGTCGCCATCGAGACCGGCAAGAGTCAACCGAGAGACTTCGGAAAGGCTGACGGGAATCTGATTGTTGAGCACGACGGTACCGGTAATGGCATCGACGGGAGTGACCGTAAACGTGTCGTTCAAGCCGGTCCCGTGATAAATGAAGTTGTCATTGGGCGTGGCGTCGGGAGCGCCATCGACCATGGCAAGTCGACCGCCGTTACCGAGTCGCAAGAACTGTAGCGAAGGCGCAATGAACCCCCCTCCAAGTGAGTTGGTTTGGAAATCGACGGTGCCCCTGTCGAAGGCCGTCCCAGGAGTCAGCACCTGAGTGCCATTGATACTCACCGTGTTAACAGTCAGCGTATCGCCCCCCCCTTCGCCGTTAATGATGACATGTTCGACCGTGGTGAAATTGATCGGCGGCTGGGCATTAACCGTCACGCTGCCGGAAGTAGCGCCACTCGGCGTGTAGCTGATCGTATCGGCATTCGTCGTGCCGTTGACGACCAGCGTGTCGCTGACCTGCGGGTCGTGTCCTGCAACGTCCACGCGGATGCCCAGATCGCCATTCACCACAACGGTGTCGTTATCGCCCGACCCGACGATTGTGAGTGACGTGACGCGCGTCAACAGGTCGGACCACACTTCCTGCCCGTTGATTAACAATTGCAGCCGAGTGCCGTCATTTGGATCGCGGCGGGCGGTGATCTGATCATCAACGCCATCGCCACCGGCGGGCTGGAAGTTCATGTCGAGCACGATTTCGCTCGCTGCGTTGAGCACCGTACGAATGTCGGGCGCGAAGTCGGAAATGCGCGTGCCATTGTCCGTGTCGCCGAACTCAGATCCGCCAAACGATGTGACCGCGGCGATCAATCTCCCATCGATAAACCAAGGACCCCCTGAATCACCACTGCCCGTCGATGCTTCGGTGACGCCGAGTCCACGGCTGTCGCCCAGCGTGTTGTTCCCGGCCGTTCCATCATCGAAGTCGTATTGCAGGACGTCGCCGTTGGCAAGACTGTCGATGTCACCAATCTCGTTGAATCCGATTCGCTTTGCGGCAATCCCGCCATCGATCTGCCCGATCGTTCCCGTGCCCGTTTCGCCGTATCCGACAATCGTGATTAAGTCGTTCCGTTCATTGGTGCCCGTGAATAGGTCGTATCGCTCGGCGGGAAACGGAGCGATCGCGGGCAGCTCGATGACTGCCCAGTCCGCTCCATCAGCCGATTCGCCGTTCCAGGTGGGAGAGATCGTAAGCACGCCGGCCTGTGTCAGGTCGATGTCGAAGACGTGTTGCTGATCGAACATTTCGAAGACGACTTGAACCTGGTTCCGGTTTTGAACGCCATTGCGGTCGGTGACGCAGCGCGCAGCAGTCAGAATGTGCATTCCGGTTGTCAGTAAGGACCCGGTGCAGCGCGCGTCCAAGACGGTCGGGTTGGAGGAACTGCCGAAATCCAGGGCAACCACTCCGTCAAAGCCTTCGCTCGGATTGACCAATGGCGCAATGGCGAACGCACCAATCACGAGCATCCGCCGATCTTCCAGCGGCTCCACACCCAGTCGGCCGACGCCGGACGATGAACTGCCGCGAAGTTGATTGCGGAAAGAAGCAGCCTTCGTACGTTTTCTCAGTTGCGACGTCATAGAAGTCTCCTGTGGCCGCTCAAAGAAGAGGGAGCGTGGTGGAACTTGGGATCTTGCTTCTCAAAACCAAGGCGAGAATCGAACCCAGGACGGTTGTCTCCCCGAAAACACCCTGGCCATTCAGCCATCGCGATGACGCGGTTTTAATCAGGCAGACGGGGATGGCTGGGCTGTGGCCCATGCCTCCAAAAAAACATCCTAGATTATAATTTGGAAATCTAGGTTATCAGGGTACTTGGAGTGGACTCCAAGGTCAAGCTGCTCTGGGAGGGTTGCGTTGGCTTTCCAGGCCCATCCATTGCGAAGAGTGCGAAATCGGATATTCCGCAAAGAGCCATGCACAAGCCAGGCGGCACTGAGACGGGAGGCAATGGCGTCTAAAGGTATAACCGCGTGAGATGATAAAACACGGGGGCAGCGAAACAAATCGAATCGATCCGGTCCAGGACGCCGCCATGGCCGGTCACCAGCGTGCCGTAGTCGCGTACACCCCGGTCGCGCTTGATCGCCGACATGGTGATTCCGCCGGCAAAGCCCATCACGGCGATTACCATCGCCATCCCCGCAGCCATCATCGGACGGAAAGGAGTCGCCCAGTAAAGTGCCATTCCAAGCAGTCCCGAGCTGAATAATCCGCAAATGAATCCTTCCCAGGTGCGGCTGGGATTGATCGCCGGCGCGATCGGACGTTTGCCGAGCAGTTTCCCCCAGGCATACTGCAGCACGTCGTTCAGTTGGGCGATCAGCACAAAAAAAAACAGCAGCCGGGCGTTTTCGAATCCACTGGCGTCGTCCGGATTCAGATCCAGAAACAGAAGGGCTGGAGCGTGGCTCAAGCAATATACGCAGACCATCAGGCCCGCTTGAATTTTCGCCACGCGCTCGAGAAAACGTTTATAGTCGCCTGCCAGGGCGACGCGAGCCGGAATGAACAGGAACCCATAAACGGGAATCAACACGGTGTAGAGCGCGGGTTTATCGGCGCTAATCAACCAGTACTGTAGGGGCGTGAACAAGAAGAAGACCCAGAACAAAGCGCGATGGTCTCCGAGTCGAGTCGGCGTCAGCGTCACGAATTCTCGCAAAGCCCAAAAGGAGACCAACCCGAACACGATAATCGTTGCCACGCGGGAAGCCGGCCCCAACAGGAAAGCTGCCGCCAGCACAGAACACATCAGCCACCAGGCCCGAATTCGAGAGTTGAACTGTTGCACCAGTGCCGGGTTAATGCCCAGTTCGCGCTGCCGCTTAAGGAACTGCCCCACGGTCGTGGCGGTCGCCAGGATCAGCAGCACGCCGCCAACGAGAATGAGGGTTCTGGGGTCCATGGTTTTCAGGGGTCAAAGGCCGGGAGTCAGGGATCAGGGTAAGCGTTCACACTCAGAGCGAGGGGGACATGCACATTTTCCGGGGAACCACGTTGGGCAACTATCCAGCAGAACGAAACACCTCTGGCCAATTCGCCGGAAAAACGAGCCAGTCCCCGGCCCGTGGCGATCTGATTCCTGACACTTGAATCGTCTCATATTTCCTTTAAACGTCGCACCGCTTCGCGCGCGCGATCTAAAAAGTGTGCTTTGGGCTCCCCCGTTTCGAGCCACAGGGGTGCGCCGAAGCTGATGCAGCTCAACAGCGGCACGGGCAGGAACTCGCCGCGGGGCAGCACGCGGTTGAGGTTATCAATGTGGACCGGCACCAGCTCCAAGTCTGGGCGCTTCTTGGCCAGGTAGTACAGTCCGCTTTTGAACTCGCCGATTTCAGTCTCAATGTTGCGGCTGCCTTCCGGAAAAACAATCAGCGAATATCGGTCGCCGATTTCGCGCAGCATCAAGTCGACCGGGCTCTGATGTACCTTGATGTTCTCGCGATCGATGAGAATTGCGTTAAATACTCGGGCCAGATACCGGCGAACGTGACCGCGCTGCCAGTAGTCTTTCGCGGCGACGGGCCGCGTCACTGCGCGAACTGCCGACGGCAGTGCGGACCACAGCACGATCGCGTCCAAGTGACTCGTGTGATTGGCAAAATACACGCGTTGGCAACTGTCGGGTTGGCAATCCAGCCAGCGCGTGCTGGCTCCGCTGAGCAAGCGGGCAAGCAAAGCCAAAAGCGGAGCGGTGAGATCGACCATTCGCCAGCGCAAGGTCAGCCATCGGGACACAGCGTCCATGCTAACCGGGAGGGCGCAAGCGGCAAAGGGGCTGAAGCAGTCGCACACCGCGTGCCGTGGCGGCCGCCGGAAACGCTGGGATCTTCCGCGCCGCCGTTTCCGCAAACGCAGCGCCCACTCCATTCCCGATGATTAGCCACGCTTCCGCGCGTAAATCCCCTCGATTAGCTGCTGGTAGCCATCGACCATCGAATCGAGCGACCAGCGCTCTTGCACCAGCGACCGGCCGGCGGCGCCCATCGCCCGGGCGCGATGGGGGTGCAAGAAAAGTTCCACCAGTTCCCTGGCGACCGCCGCGACGTTGCCTGGTTCGGTGAGATAGCCGGTTTCGCCATGGGCCACGCTCTCGGGAATCGAGCCGATGCGCGGCGCCACCACGGGCTTGCCGGTGGCCATCGCCTCGAGAATCGAGACCGGGTTGGCTTCCATCCGGGAGGTGAGCACAAACACATCCATGGCGGAGAGCAGTTGCGGAGTGTCGGATCGTGTTCCCAGGAAGTGGACGACACGGTCGAGCTTCAGCTCGGAAGTCTGCAATTCCAGGGCAGAACGCTCTGGTCCATCACCGACGATCAGCAGGTGCGCGGCGGGAACCGTGCGATGCACAATTGCCATGGCCTGCAACAGCGCGGCATGATTCTTTTCGGGACGGAGGGCCGCGACGATTCCGGCGATTGGCAGGGAGGGGGCCAGCCCCAGCTCCCGGCGAATTTGCGATCCGTCGACACCGGGGTTGAACTTATCGACGTCGACGCCGTTGGGAATGACGCTGACTTTGCTTGCCGGAAACTTTTCCTGCTCGATGAGATAGCGACCGTGCGGCGCCGCGACGCCGATGAAGGCGTCGGTTAGCGGGGTCAGCAGGCGGTTCATGCGTCCGATCGCGTCGGGCCAGCCGGTCGAGTGAATCGCGGAAAGCACGACAGGCACGCGGGCCCGCCAGGCAGCCAGTCGGCCCCAAAACATCTTGTCCCCCGCACCCACGGTAACAACGGCCGCGGTACGCCGCTCTTGGAACAGTCGCGTCAGCCGCCGCAGCACGCCCAAGTCCCACTTGCTGGTCAGTAGATTGCTGAACGTGGGAATCTCGCGAGCCAGCGCTTCCCCCAGCGGTCCGAGCGATTTCAAGCAGCAAAGTTCCGGCGAGAACCGCGCGCGATTCATGCGGCGAATGAGATTCACCAACAGCGTTTCCGCTCCGCCGACGGGCATCGACGTAATGACAAACATCACCGGCAGGCGCGCCGTTGCCGGTTTTGTCTCAGGCTTTCGTATTTCGAGCGTTGGCATCTTGGTAGGTGTTCAGCGGCCGGGCACCCTTGGGGTGCTGGTCGCGTGGATCTGCGCTTCCAGCGCATCGATTGGCAACGGGAACTGCACTCGCAGCTTCCGCGGATCCATGGTCGCCCAGTTCTTGAACCGGGCCATCTCGTTGTCGCCGTGGATGCGTTGCACATGAAATGGATCATTGCCGGGAAAGTTGTAACCGCCGAATGCCGAACAGATGGCTTCGTAGCCGGCCTCTCGCAGCAGTTGGACCGCGGCGGGTGTCATTTGCTTGGGCAGACCATAGGGGAAAGAGAAGTATCGCACGCTGCGCCCAAGCATGTCTTCCAATTCGTGTTTTGAGCCTACGATCTCGTCGTGGAGCGTAACTGTATCGGTGATCTGGCCAAGATCAACATGGTGACGGGTGTGCGAACCGATTTCGATGCCCGCGTCGGCCATGGCGCGAATCTGCTGGGGGGTGTTGACGGGCAAGGGATTGCCCAGCCGCGCGTCGTGCTGGAAAGGCTTTCCGGAGAGAATGTGTTGCGTGGCCACAAAGTACGTGACGGGCACTCGGGTGGCCACCAGATAGGGCAGGGCTAGCGAGCAGTTGTCGGCATAGCCGTCGTCGAATGTAATGTGAACGCTGGGTCGCGTATTGCCAAAACGAATTCGCCGCAACGATTCACTTAGCGAGACCAGCTCGTATCGCGCGCGCAGCCACTCAATCTGCCGCTGGAAAGTGACGATTGGCGCCGTCCAGGGGCTGTCCGTCATCGCAGCCACGCGATGATAGAAGAACGACATTACCCGCGATTGACCCGAATACGATTGCACAGCGGCGAGGTGCCGCCTGATAGGCTGCGTGACCGCGCAGTACAACCCGAGCGCGGCCGCCCTGAGCGGCGAAAACGGCTCCGACGCCGGTTCGGATTCGGGAGGAATGCGATGCATGGTCAGGGTGGGTTAGGCGTCCGCAGTTGCTTCGTCATCGTGAACTTTGCTTGTGGCTGGCTCCGATGGCCGCTGCAGTGCGTTGGCAATTCTGAGTCCTTGGCGGGCCCAGCGCTTAAGCGTTGTCTGCGTTCGCCACGCCGCGTGACGTAGCCGCGCGGAACTGTGCTGCCCGACGATGCGAACCTGCATGAGCGGCGACGGCTCACCCCCAAACGACTCCTTGTAGGGCTCGTCGCCGCGCAGCAAGTCGAAATGTCCGTATCCCTCGCCAGTTGCCCAGCGCAGCGTCTCCACCAGTTTGAGCCACCCGGGATGCTGGTTGGCAAAGGCCGGGTCGAAGCCGGATTGGTAACTGAAGATGGTCTTGTCGCCGAGCAGGTTGTACTCGACCGCCGCCGGCCGGTTGTTGAACTCCACCCAGGAAAGTCGCAGTCTTCCGCGAGCGAGCATGCGCTTGGCGAACTCCTGGTGAAAGGCGTGATAACGCTCCGAGGTAAAGCAGCCTGGCTCGCCCAGTTCATTCCGTCGCTTTTGATGCAAGTCGACAAGAATCTTGAACCCGTGCTCGAAGTCAGCCGCCGAGGCCACAAAACACCGGGCCTTGCCGGCGTCGATGGTGTTCTTGAGCATCCGACGCGAGCGATTGCGCCGCGGCTTTGAAAGCATCTTGAGGTATCCTTCCCAGGTTTTCGGGAGTGAAATCTTCCAGCAGTGAAGATCGGGGCGAATGTGCGTCTGATGACCAAGATCGGCCAGCATGGCGGTGAATTCAGCGATACCCAGATTGGACTGCTCGACGCCGGTCAGTTCCAGCAGGTCCCACGCATCCCGCGCGTCGGCCGCCAACCAGCGTGCGATCGTTTGCAGCACATTTACCCGATGCTCCGGTTTTGCGAGAATCGTCAGTCGGTCCCCGCAGACCTCGTTCGACCCGATGAAGCGCACGACCCGACCTCGCGTAGCGGTCTGCCGCACTTTCAAAGGCGCCAGTCCAACCAGTTGGCTGGCTTCGTCGCGGACGGCAAGCGTGAACAGTCGCACCCGGGGAGTTTGGTAATGCCGCCACCAGGTCTGCACCCAGTCGAAACCAAGAAACGGGTTTTCGCCGGCCAGCAAGTCCCACTCTGTTTCTAGCCCGGTGAGCTTTTCACAGGTGTCAATCAGCGTCAGTTGAAGTGCCATCGTTCGTGATGATGTAAGAGTTCGGTGCAAGGACAGGCGCGGCGACCTAGCGCGCGGGCAGGGTTGAACCCAAGCCAGTCTTCAGCCAGTGCCTGAGATGATCGCTGGCCACCCACACGCCATGGCGCACTCGATTGGAGGCGGTCCGCTTCATCACCCGCACGTTTTCGACGGGTTGAGGCTCCGCACGCCATTGGGCCTTG
>SXHT01000333.1 GCA_005773095.1 Planctomycetaceae bacterium | reverse complement strand
CCTGGCAAACTCCACCTGCGTGGAGAAAAGGGCCAAACAGGGGCAGTTATTTCGGATCGCCGCCGAGAAGTCAAGTAACCAATCGCAATATTTTTGCAGCGATCGGCGATTCGACAGGCTCCCTGCCTCGGCAGAGTTAATCTGAAAAGGGAAGCAAAGGGCCGTTTGCAGGCTTCCGACGAGATCGGGCAGACTGCGGTGATGCGGGTGCTGTTTCCGCGATTTTGTCGTGATCCAACGCATGCTGTTGCCGAATCGCAACGCCGGGAATACAAGAGCGAAACCCGCTTGCCCGGGGCGGGTTCAATCTTCTGAAACATCACCCTTCCGGCGAAGGAATTTGACCATGCCGTTGCGTTTGCTGCTTGCGTTTGTCGCCTGCACGGCGGCCTCTTTTGCCTGGGCGGTCCCCGACGTTGCCAAGACCGCCGCCCGTATCGACGAACTGCTGGCGGCGGACCATTACGGGGATGCCGAGCCGGACGGGCAGTCGTCGCAACCCGAGCCGCTGGTGGACGACGCCACGTACCTGCGTCGAGTGTCGCTCGATGTCATCGGCAAGCTGCCCTCGCCGGAGCAGATTACCCAGTTTGCGCTCGATCCTTCGGCCGACAAGCGCTCGAAGACGGTTGAGAAGCTGCTTACCAATCCGCACTATGGCCAGAACTGGTCGCGCTACTGGCGCGATGTAATCTACATGCGGCGCAGCGACGAGCGGGCTCTGTTTGGGCAGAACGCCACGACGGCGTTCCTCACGCAAGAATTCAACAAGGGGACCGACTGGGCCGAGATTGCCCGCAAGTTTATCACGGCCAAAGGCGATATCAGCAAGAACGGCGAGTGCGGGATCATCCTGGCGCAGATGGCGGATCCGAGCAACGTAACGGCGGAGGTCAGCCGGATTTTCATGGGCGTGCAGATTCAATGCGCGCAGTGCCACAATCATCCGTTCGACCGTTGGAAGCGCGAACAGTTCCATGAGATGGCGGCTTTTTTCCCGCGGATCGCCGTTCGGCCTTCCTTTCAAATGGGCGGCCGATCATTTGAAGTGATTTCGTTGCGTCGGCCGGTCGGCAAACGTTCGCCGGCGGACACGGAGGGCGCGAAGCTCGAACACTACATGCCTGACTTGGAGAATCCTGAAGCCGAAGGCACGCTGATGACGCCGATCTTCTACGCCACGACGCAGAAGCTGAGCCTGGGGGCAAGCGACGAAGACCGCCGTGAAAAGCTGGCCGCGTGGATGACCGCGCGCGGCAATCATTGGTTCGACAAAGCATTCGTGAACCGGATGTGGGGCGAGATGGTGGGGCACGGCTTCCAGGAGCCGCTGGATGATCTGGGGCCGGACCGCAAGCCGCTGGCTGCGAAGACGTTTGAGTTTCTGTCGCGGGAGTTCGCTTCGAGCGATTACGACCACAAGTGGTTGGTGCGGGTGATTGCCGCGACCAAGATGTATCAACGTGTCAGCCGGCCGCGGCACGACACGTCGGACGATCAGTTTGCCGCAAGCTGCACGCAACGGCTGCGTGGCGATCAGTTATTTAACGCACTGACCAGTGCGTTGGGTATCGACGAGGCGGAACTGGAGCGTCGCCGCGGCGGACCCAAGAACGCTTTGAGGGCGGCCGCCAATACTCCCCGCGGCCAGATCAACCAGACTTTTGGTTATGATCCCAGCGATCGCCGCGATGAGATTGCCAGTTCCATTCCGCAGGCGCTGTTCCTGATGAACTCGCCCGACATCAACCGTGCGATCAGTGCCCGCCGCGGGCCATTGGGTCAATTGCTCGACAAGGAATCGGACAACGAAGCCGTGGTCCTGGAGTTGTATCTGCGGACGCTGGCCCGCGAACCGAAGAGCTCAGAGGTGGAGAAGTGCCTTGAGCACGTGCGCTCAACCGGCAATCGCGAAGCCGCGTTTGAGGACATCCAGTGGGCGCTGATAAATTCAACCGAGTTTCTATATCGGAAATAAGCCCTAGGGAAACCGCCATGTTTCTGACCCATCAAACCGACGTTGCCGTTCGTCACCAGCATGTCGTACGTCGCCGCGATTTCTTGAAGGTGATTTCCACCGCCAGCCTTGCCGCCGGTACGTTGGATTTTTCCGCCGGCGCCTTGGGCTGGCGCGATGTGATGGCGCTGGAAGCGACCAACCTGCGCAAACGGGGCATGGCCTGCGTCCTGCTTTGGATGCAAGGCGGGCCGAGTCATTTTGAAACCTTCAGTCCCCACTCCGGCGACAACCGCGGCGAAACGAAAGCCATTGGCACGAGCGTTTCGGGCATCGAGATCAGCGAGAACTTTCCGATCATCGCCAAACAGATGGACGATCTGGCCATCATCCGCTCGATGACCAGCAAGGAAGGCGCCCACCCTCGCGCGACTTACCTGATGCACACCGGCTACCTGCCGACGGCGAGCGTGAAGTATCCCACATTCGGCTCGTTCGTGGCCCAGCAACTCGGCAACGCCGCACATGAATTGCCATCGTTCGTCCGCATCGGCGATGGCCGTCAAGGCGGTGTCAACGGCGCGGGCATTCTGGGCGTGGATTACGAGCCGTTCGTGATGCAAAGCGCCAGCGGACTGCCTCGCAACGTCGTGCCGACGACCGACATCGCGCGCTACAACCGCCGGCTCAATCTGCTCGAAGGCTTGGAAGCCGCTTCCGAGTATCCTCGGGGTGGCGGCGCGAGCGATCCGGAGATTGCGGACCATCAGAAGCTCTATCGCAAGGCCTCGAAGATGATCCTCAGTCCCAGCATGACGGCCTTTGAGCTGGAAAAAGAGCCGCAACAAGTGCGGGACGCCTACGGCCAGGGACCCTTCGCGGCAGGTTGCCTGATGGCTCGCCGGTTGATCGAGTCGGGCGTGACCTTCGTGGAAGTGCAGCTCAACGGCTGGGACACGCACGCCGATAATTTCAAGGAATGCAGGCGCCTCTGCGGTCAGGTCGATCAACCGTTTGCCACGCTGATTCAGGACTTGAAAGAGCGCGGCTTGTATGCCTCAACGCTGGTCGTATGGATGGGCGAATTCGGCCGCACTCCGAAGATCAACCCCCGCGCCGGCCGCGACCATTACCCCAAGGCATTCAATGTGGTGCTCGGCGGCGCCGGCATCCAAGGCGGCCAGGTGATCGGCAAGACGAACGGCGGCGCCGAAGTGACCGATCGCCCCGTGACCGTGCCCGACCTATTTCAGAGCTTCTGCAAAGCCTTGAAGATCGACGCCAACCACGAAAACCTCGCCAGCAATGGTCGCCCGATCAAGATCGTGGACAAGGGCGAAGCCGTGAAGGAGTTGTTCGGATGAATGAAACGGCGAGCGGATAGTTGAGGTTCTGATCTTACTCAAAGACCAGCAGGCCAAATCCTTCGCCCTGTGGCTCGACGGCTGCCGGTTGGTTCCACGATTGGAAGCCTACGTTGGGAACGATGCGTTGGACGCCGATCGCCCAGCGTTGGTTGGGCTGAACGTTGCGGGAGAGTTCTGCTAGCGGGATGGCGGCTTCGGCGGTCCAGGTAGGGCCGGTTCTGGCTTTGTCGCTTCGTGCCGCTGCGACGAACCACTTGGGGTTCCAGGTGTTGTCGCCCCAGCAGGAATCATTCGTCCAGCCACGGGCGTCGATGGCCAGACGATAGGCGGTCACATAGTCGCGGTCGAGGTCGAGAAACAGTTCCACGCGATCGTGGGGGGTGAGATCGCCGTCGCGCGGGCGTGGTTCTTTGGCCGGAGTGAACTTCGACTGCGGGGCTTCGCGGCAGCTGACGGCAAGGTACAGAAACTCTTCGTCGTGAACGATCATCGCAATCGCCGGCCACTCGCTGTCGTCATGCAGCGGACTCTCCAGTTCGATCGGCCGCGCGGTGCGCCAGGCTGCGTCGGTGAGTGTGCCATCGAGATGGGGCCTGGCGATGGCGCGAATGCATCGACAGATCGGCTTGGGCGAGCCTTGCGGAGAAGGCTCCGTCATCTCGCCGGGGTTGAAGGTCGCAAGTTCAGCCTTCGCGGACGCCCACCAGCCGTCGCGCGGCCGATTGCGAACGAAGCCCTGGAAGTACCGCTCGGCCTGCCGCGGATAACCTTCGGCTCGGTTCGCGGCTGCCAGCGGAAAGCGAACTCCGGGTTCCGCGAAGAGTGCGGGGCTGAGCGCTTCAAGCTGCCTGGCGTAACCGGCAGCGCGGGACGGGCGATCGACATCGCCGCCGAGGGAGATGATCGCGCTTGTGCGTTGTACGTTTCGGCTCTTTGCGCGAAGTTCGGTATCCGCTGGCGGTTCGTTGGAAGTGCGGCTGATCGTGTTCATTTGCTGAGTCTGCAACAAACGCCAGGCAATCTCGCTGCTGGCGTAGTATTGAACCAGCCACCTCAGAGCAGCGCCCGCGGCGGGATGTCTGGGATAACGCTCCACGAAGGCATTGTAGGTCTCCGCCGCCAATTCCCCTTGACCATGCTCATAGTAGCGACTGGCCAGCTGCAGCAATACTTCGGCCGCGTGCTGGTGATCCATCGAGCGGACCAACTCGGTGATTTCCGCCAGATAGCGGCCTTCACCTGGGCCGCGGTCGTCGACGCGCGCAAGAATTGCATTCAAATTGCGCCGGGCCTGGGCACTGTGGCGGAGCGTTTCGACGGTTTGCTCTGGCGACTCGGGTAGACGGCGCCGGGCTTCGCTGCCGGGCGAAAGCGGGATGCCGCTGAAGAAGTCGCGCTGGCCGACGCCTTGCGGCAAGTTGTCAACGATCAAGCGAAAGCCGAGATTGGCCGGTGAAGGTGTGTACTCGCGTGCGATCAATCCACGAGCCAGCGACGCCAGGTCCGCCACCGAGCGGCCCGATCGCGTGATTTGGGCGCTCGTGACATTCGCCGAACCGTTCTCGCCCGGCGCCAGAGAGCCATAGACTTTGTTCACTTTCCAGGGCGCTAGGCCGGCTGCGGCGATTTGTTCCGGGTATCGTCGTGGGTCGCCGGCGTTCTCGACAGCTTTCAACACGAGTTGATTCACGATATGGGCGCGTGGGTCGTTGTGCTCGGCGGTGGTTAGCATCGTGACGACGAGATTCGGCCGCCAAATGCGAAGCTGCCTCACCAGATGCTCGTCGATCCTTTCCAAAGCGTGACCGTCGTTCGCGCGGTTCCAGGCTTCGAGAAGCTGCTCCGACGAAAACGTCAGTCCCGATTGACGGGATGGAAACCGCCAGGCTGTCTCGGCTGCGCAGCTTCCGGTGTGGACGATCGCTTCGTGAGCGCGATTCGGCGACTCGGCCGCTGGCACGGTCGGCGTTTCCACGTCGGTGCGGTTCAACAGCTCGACCACGGCCAGGTAGCCGTCGTCGCCCGATAGTTTGGCGAAGAGTTCCAGCGGCACGTCGCGGGGCTCGCCGAAGATGCCCAGCAGGGCCGAGCGGGTTCCACCGATGCGCTGTTGTTGCCAGGTGTGGCCGCCGTCGCGGCTCGCCAGAATCGTGCCCAGATCACCGACGGCCCAGCCCTGCTTGGCGTCGAGAAATGTGAGCGCGCGAAGTGGAGTCGTGTGGCCGGTCGAGTGCTTTGACCAGGTCTTGCCCCCGTCGGCGGAATGGACGACGAACGTGCCGGGCGATCCGGCGATCCAAATCTGATCGTCGTGGACGGCGAGCGCGTGGAAGTTGAACTGACCGCGAATAGGGGCGGGCAGATCCACTGCTGGCGTTTGCCAGGTGAGGCCGCCATCGTCGCTATGCATTGCAAGGCCGCCGTCGCCGGCAAGCCAGGCTTCGCCGGGCCGGCCAAGCTGCACTCGGTGGACCGATCGCAAGCCAAAGTCGGCGCCTTGCGAGCGTTCGATCGCCTTTCGGCGGATGGCGGCTACCGTGCCAGAACGGCCCGCGACCATGCCGGTGAGTGGATCGGAGAAATCGCCGGCCAGCCAGGCTTGTTCGCCGGAGGGGGGAAGCGAGGACCAGGCGCGGCCGCCATCGTCGGTGGTGAACACGCCGGCCGGAAATAGCGCCGACTGCTGCCCCACGGCGACGCCGTTGGCCGCGTCGAAAAACTTGATCGAGCGCACCGCCGGCAAGAGCGAATTGCGGTCCGCGGTCCACGTTGCGCCGCCGTCGCGCGTGCGCAGCACGACGCCGGTGGATAGATGCGTGTACGGCTGCGTCCAACCGCCCGCGGCCCAGCCGATCTTGCGATCCAGAAAGAACACCGACGACAACCGGCAATCTACGTTCGAGCGCTGCAATCGCCAGTTCTTGCCAGCGTCGTCGGTGTGCCAGATTGTGCCGCGATCGCCGACCGCCCAGCCGTGCTCGGCGTCGACAAACGAGACGTCGGCGAGCTGGGCATCGCCGCGCAGCGCGGCATCGGGATCGTCTGCGAAACCGCAAGCGGAACCGAGGCCGCAGAGCGCAGCCAGCAGCAGGCCTATTCGTCGTCCGTGACTCATGGGGTGGATTGTAGGTTTTTCGCCCACTTGCGTCTGCGCCGAAGGCTGCGCGGATCCACGGATACAGCACGTCAGCCAATGGTTTTCATCTGTGGTATTGCGCTGCCATCCGTGGTACCCATCGCAACGATTGTGTTGCGACGTTCGAAATCGTTCAGTGCGCTGTGGAAAAACTTTTTCCATGTGGAAAGTGGGGCAAGCACCCGCGTAATCCTTGAGGATTGCACGGCATGGCGTCGCTCGGATGGGAAAGTATGTTCCTCATTTTTCCAGTTATCCCGAAACCGGGCGCATCCGAGAGGCACGCCCAAAACACGTTTCCGGCCTTCTCCCCTTGCGGGGAGGACTGAGGAGTGGGTAAATCGGGTTCCATGTACCGCGACACCGGCCCTGTAAATCAGACGCAGCCATCAAGTCACTCATTCAGCGCCACGACGCGAAGATTTCCCGAGAAATCCACGAAGATTACAGGTGCGAGGTCGAAGACCCTCGGAAATTCGCTGAAGGTTTCGAAGTCGCAGTGGGCAAGGGATCCATGCGCAAGTAACTCGAAGAAACCGGATCGCTCGTGAGTCGCGAAGACGCGATTGTCGCGGCGCGCCGTTTCAGGTGCGGTGAAAGCTAGCACTTCGCCGACATGCGTTTCTTCCCGACCGTCCCGCGCTGGCGGATCTTCTCGATGGTGTCGGGGGCGTAGGGGACCTTGCACGAGGTGCCGCCCATGTCCACGATCACGGTGCCAATCGCGTGGGCGGTCTTAAGGGCCTGGTCCGAGAGCGACTTGACGTAACCGCCGACAGCCATCACAAAGCCGTTCATGACGTAGCGCACGCGGTTGGGCTGCTGGTGGATCGTCTTCCGCACCCGCGCCAGCAGGCGCTTCAGTTCCGCCAGGTCAAGCTCTTCATCGGCCTTCGTGGAAACCAGACTGCTGAGGGTGGACCAGCCGGCGGTCGCGGTGTTCTCGTCCTTGGAGTCGATCCACTTCAGGGCCAGGTCGTGGCCGTGCGGGCTGCCCGCGGCGACCCAGGGGATGGTGTACTCGCAGAGGGAGGAGCAGTTCGCGTTGGCGAGCCAGCCGCGCAGGTCTTTCTTGGTCATCCTGGCATCATCAGCGATCAGCCCGGCCAGGTACATGGCGTCGTACACGCCGGTGTTGTAGAGGTCCAGGGCGAGCTGGTAGTCCTTCTTGATGCGCTTCTGGATCTTCTTGAGCTCCTCGATCTTGACCCCGAAGAACGGCTCCGGGATGTCGTGGACACGCATGACCTTCTTGTACGACTCCAAGCCGAGCGGCTTGAGTTCGTTGATGATCTCGGCGGCGGTCATCGGTCGTTCCTCCGAATTCACACGCTTGTTCACGGATGCCACGTACCACCACGATAAAACCGGACCCTTTGCGTCCCGTTTTTCGTGCGGGCGATCGCATCTGCGAAGGGACGCCCACGTCCGACACAAGTCATCGGTAAGGAGTTGCTTCCGGAGTTGCATCCCCAACCTTCACACAGGGTGCCCGCGTTCGTGTTGATGACCCCGCTACCAAGATGCCCCTGTTGTCCGGTGCTGACGAGGTGATTCACTCTGGCTTGAGCAATGGTTTGTGGCGTCAGATGAGGTGAGCCATAGTAAATTTCAGACAAAGTCAGGGACAGTTTTTCCAACTTGTGGGCGTCAACCGTGGAAACTTGATAACCGGCTGAGGTTTGCGATTCTACCTTGATTACGTCGGTGAATCTTACCGAGTTACAGAACCTTCCTCTCACGCGGATCTCCTGACCAGAAGTGGGGAGAACTTCCTGGCCAGTACCGAAGACGTACAACTTACCTTGCTTCGGTCGCACGACCATGGGTTGCCAGGCCGTGGTCTCACTTGCCTGATACTCCACTTGATGAAGTGGCCACCGGGTATAGATAAAGAGTCGGGTCTTTGGCTTTTTCGTTGTGCTGGCTGCCTTCAGATCCTCTGAGAGATTCGCCGTGATGAATTTTGACGGCTCGGCCTGCACCAGACCGGCCACCAGCAACATGAAACTGAACAGAACCAATCGCATGATCTTACCTCTCATTTGAGAAAACAAACTGCCAGGCGGACCTGCTTACGTAGCTACGCCTGATGAAACTCCAGTTTCCGTTTTAGAACTGTCGAGGACTGGCTCGCTTTGCGGCGGGAACCATCGCGGCGATGGATGGAAAGCAAAATGCGCCTGTCCCCTCACTGCGGACGGTTGT
>SXHT01000332.1 GCA_005773095.1 Planctomycetaceae bacterium | reverse complement strand
GGGACTGCTCGATGGTTTCACGGCCGATCACCGACTGGAAGTCGCGCACGATCCGCGGAAACGGGTGCGGGCCGACGACGGATCCCAGGATGTAGTGTGTCGTCTCCACGGAGCTCATCCAATCTCGCATGGCTTCGTTGATCGCGTCGCGCAGCGTCCGGCTGCCGCTGGTGACGGGCCGGACTTCCGCTCCGAGCAGCTTCATGCTGAACAGATTCGGCTGCTGGCGGCGAATGTCTTCCTCGCCCATGTAGACGACGCACTTCAGGCCAAAGTGGGCACATGCCGTTGCCGTTGCAACGCCGTGCTGGCCTGCGCCCGTTTCAGCGATCACGCGCTGCTTGCCCATCCGCAGAGTTAACAGCGTCTGTCCCAGGGTATTGTTGATTTTATGCGCGCCTGTGTGGTTCAGGTCTTCTCGTTTGAACCAGATCTGAGCGCCGCCGCACTGCTTCGTCAGCCGTCTGGCAAAGTACAATGGCGATGGCCGACCGACAAAGAACTTGAGCAGATCGTCCAGCTCGGATTGGAAGGCCGGGTCTCGCTGTGCCTTGGCGTACTCGGCCGCCAGTTCGTCGAGTGCGCGCGTAAGAGTCTCCGGAACATAGCGGCCGCCGAATGCGCCAAAGCGTCCTCGGGCGTCGGGTACCTGGCTTGTGGCGGCGGGCATAACAAAAAGGCTCGCCGGCGGCGAGCCGCTCTGGCGCGGATCGAAAGATGCATTGTCGATAGACGACTGGCGGCGGTCAAGTCTACACTTGGACGCATGCATGGGCTCAACGTTTACTTTCTGCCGCGGCACGTTGATCCCCAGCAGCTTGCCGGCGGCACGTGCGCCGTGATCGACGTGCTGCGGGCCACGACGACGATCGCCTACGCGCTGGAGGCCGGCGCGAAGGAAATCATTCCCTGCCTGGACGTGGACGAGGCACGCCGAATCGCCGCCACGCTGCCGGCCGGAACCTTTTTGTTGGGTGGTGAACGCGGCGGCCAAAAGATTGACGGCTTCGATCTGGGCAACTCGCCAGCGGAGTACACGAAGCAACGCGTTGAGAATAAGTCGCTCGTGTTCACCACCACCAACGGCACTCGAGCCATGCTGCTTTGCGCCTGCGCGGGCGCGGGCGAAGTCTTGCTTGGCTCGCTGGTCAACGCCGAAGCGCTGGCCGAGCAGCTTGCCCGGCGAGCTTGTGTCCATCTCGTTTGTGCCGGAACCGACGGCCAGATCAGCCGCGAAGACGTGCTGGCTGCCGGGGCGATCACCGCACGCATGACAAGCATTTCGGCCGAATTCATCTGCAACGACGAAGCGCTAATTGCCGCCGACGCCTGGAGGTCAATCTTCACAGCGGCGACGATGATTTCGGGCGCCGCTGACCTCAGAAACGATCTGGAAGGATTGCTCCGCGATAGCCGGGGGGGGCGAAATTTGATCGCGCTGGGCATGCAAGAGGATCTGGCGATTGCCGCCGACTTTTGCCTCCTGGCGACCGTGCCAATTTTCCGCGACGGCCGGATCACGCGGCTCGCGGCAACCGATTTCCCTTAACCCGGACTGGGACGGCCGGGCACTGCAGTCTCTTGCCGGCCAACAGCTTTTCATAAAGCTCGACGATCTGTCGACTATTGCGCCGGGTGTCGAAGTACCTTTCGGCACGTCTTCGGGCGGCGGCACCCAGGCGTTCTCGCAGCGGTTGATTGTCGACCAGCTCGGCCAGATGCACCGCATAGGATTGCGGGTCGCGCGGCGGGCAAAGAAAGCCGGTTTCGGCGGTCACCACCTCGCGATTGCCTTTTGCCCGGCTGGCGACCGAGGGCAGTCCGGCGGCGTGCGCCTCGATCAGGGCCAGTGGCAGGCCTTCGGCGAGCGACGTTTGCAGGGCAATGTCGGCCGCGCACAAGGCAGGCCAGGAATCCTTGTGCCAGCCCAGCAGCGTCACGCGGTGCGCCACACCCCTATCTGCCACGCGTTTCCGCAGCGCGTCTTCGTCCTCTCCATTTCCTACCACCACCAGGCGCCAGGCGATCTGGGGCCGCAAGTGTTCAAGCCGGGCGGCGATCTCGGCCAGCAGCAATGGTTGTTTTGGATACGCCAGTCGGCCACTGAAGAGAATCATGAGTTCGTGCTCGCCAATTCCATGCGCGGCACGAAAGCCGGTTCGATGGCCGGCGCGACGCCCGGCCTCGGCAAGGGCCAGATCGACGCCGTTATAAACGCTGGTACAGCGCTCATCCGCCAGCCAGCGCCGCCGCACCACCAGCGTGCGCTCCTCGTGATTGACGAACAGCATGTGATCACAAAGCTGGGCCGCGGATCGCTCAATGGCCGAGTACACCAGCGTTTGCAAGGAGGAGCTGAATTCATGAAACGCAAACGCATGCACGTGATGGACCGTGATGGGTACCCTTTCGTGTCGCGCGGCCAACCGTCCCAGCAACCCAGGCTTGGAGGAATGCGTATGCACCAATTGAAAACGGTGCCGCCGAAACAGGTTGCGGAGGGAGCAATAAGCACGATAGTCCTTCAGCGGCCAGATGGGCCGGTCGAGTTCGGGGACCGCATGCCAGGCAATTTGCCGCGCGGCGAGCTCTTCGGTCAGCGGACCGGGCCCCCGGCAAATCACGTGCGGCTCAAAACGGTCGCGGTCGAGCTGATCAAGGATTGCGAGCATTGCCCGCTGCACGCCGCTCATCAGCGGCAGCACTTGCAGATGGCAGATACGGATGGTCGGTTGGTCGGGCATGGTGACTCCCTGCCTGGAAAGGTGAGGCTTTCTAAGCGGCTCGCCGACGCCGTTCGCGGACCGTTTGGCCAGACGGCCGGCCGGCGGTCGCAAGCCAAAGCTGTTCGTGTTGGGGTGCGATGGTGTCGATTGAAAAAAGTTCGCAGATGCGCCGGCGAGCGCTCTGGCCAAGCGCTGAGAGCCGATGCTGGGGAAGCTGGAGCAACTTGAGAATTTCCGCCGCCAGACGGTCGGCGTCGCGGCGGGGCACGACGCGGCCCGTGGTGCCAACGAGATAGGCGGAGTCCCCTACGTCGGTGACGACGCAAGGCACGCCGCAGCTCATCGCTTCGCCGACGACATTCGGAAATGCTTCAGACGAGGAAGCCGAGATAAGCAGGTCGAGACTGGCGGCAATCCGCGGCATATCCGACCGGCGCCCAAGCAGCCTGACGGCATGCCCGAGTCCCGCCGCGCGAATCCAACCGGTTAGATCGCGATTGTCGGCCGAAGCTCCCTCGCCACACAACAGAAACTGCACGTGCGGCATGAGCGGGTGGACGATGCCCGCCGCCCTGACGAAGTTCTGATGGTCCTTGTCGGGATGAACGCGCGCTAGCAACCCGACCAGGATCGCGTTTTCGGGCGCGCCCAAGGCCTGCCGCAGGGCGCGGCGAGCTTCGCCGCTGGGCCGAAAGACCGCAGTATCGAATCCGTTCGGGATGACCACCGAGCGATCGATATTGTAGCCTTCGCGCAGATGCTGTTCGCGCCCCGTTTTCGAAACGAAGACAATCTGCCGCGGCAGATGACTCGAACAGACGCGACCGGCCCAGGAGACCAGTCGCGTGGCCGGCTTGAAGTGCGACGCCGTGCCCCCGGAATCGCGGATGTTCCAGATCACCGGAACTCGGCACGCCGCCGCCGCGATCCCTCCCAGGATATTGGCATGGTACATCCAGGTAACCACGAGGTCGGGCCTGTCTTGCCCGATCAACTTGATGAGGCGCCACAAGCCCACCGGGTTCGGCACGCCGCGCCGCATTCCCGCGGACCGCAAGGGGATGCCCAATTGCGTGATCGGTTCTCGCAGCGATCCTCCCGGGATGAGCGAGACAACGCGGTACTCGGCGCGCGTTGGATCCATGCGCGCAAGCAGGTTGCACAGCACGCGTTCCGCACCGCCGGTCTCGAGGCTGCCGATGACGTGAAGTATTCGAGGCTGGGACATGCGGAGTGGCACCCTTAAGCAGCCTGAGTCAACGACCTGGTTTGATTCGCCGAGTGTTGTCGCCAGGCCTGAAACATCAATACGGCCCAGAGCGGATGCTGCCAGTCGCGGCTGCCGGACGTGTGCTCCCGCCAGCGCTCGAGAACCAAAGGGACATTCAAGAAGGCGTCGTCGCGAAGTGCATCCGCATCGAGCAGGCTCTCGGCCCAATCGCGCAGTGGCCCGCGCAGCCAGACGCCGATGGGAACGCCAAAACCCATTTTGGGCCGTTCCACAAGTCTGCCTGGCACGTGCTTGTAAAGCACCTGACGCAGCAGCCACTTGGCCTTGCCGTGCCGGCGCAATAATCGGTGCGGCAACCGCCAGGCAAACTCGACAACGCGGTGGTCCAACAACGGCATCCGCGATTCCAGACTGACGGCCATCGCGGCCCGGTCGACTTTGACCAGTATATCGTCGGGCAGATATCCGGTCTGATCGAAGTACCGCATCTCCCCCCCAATGTCGTTGAGTCCGGTCGATGTCCACGGATCGTCCGGGGAGCTATCGAGCTCGATCACCACGGCGTCGGAATCGCTCCACAGCGAGACGAGATGGCGATAAAGTTGCGGAAAGCCCTCGCACTGCAGGATGGCGGCGGCGCGACGGGCCTGATGCCAGGCCGGAGACGATCTGCCTTCACGGCCAAACCACGACGCCAGAAGACCAGCCGCCTTGCCGGACGCGCCGACCGGGAAACCGTGCAGGGCGAGCCGGATTTGCTTCCGCAGGGAAAGCGGCACGCACTGCGCGATTCGCCACAAATGCCGGGCGTGCTCGTACCGAGAATAGCCTTCGAACAATTCGTCCCCCCCGTCTCCCGAAAGGCTGACCGTGACTTCGCGCGGGGCCAGTTGCGACACCAGAAACGTGGGGATCTGGGACGAATCCGCGAACGGTTCGTCGTAGATTTCAGGAAGTCTCGGGATTACGGCTTGGGCTTGCTCGGCCGTGACATAAAACTCCGTATGCTCTGTGCGCAGATGCTCGGCGACAGCAAGGGCATGATGCGCCTCGTTGAACGCCCCCTCGTGAAAGCCAATGCTGAAAGTACGGACCCGGCGAGAACTCAGCGATTGCATCAGAGCGACGACCGTCGAGGAGTCGATTCCTCCGGAGAGAAATGCTCCTACCGGCACGTCGGCTGCCATTTGTCCCGAGATTGATTCGATCAACATCCGTTCCAGCTCTGCGGTCGCATCGACGTCGCCGAGCGCGAGTGGATTCGCCTGACCCCGATGCGCGGCTTCCTGGACCGACCAGTAGGGCCTTGGCGCGGGGATTTCCCGCGACTCAAGACTTTCGCCTGCGATGCTCAGTGAGCAGCCCGGAATTAGTTTGTGGATCTTTTCGTAGACGCTGCGCGGTGCTGGAAACCAGCCATGGCGCATAAACATTCTGAGACTGCCACGATCCACGCGGGCCGAGAAGTCGGGGTGTGCCCGCAAGGCTTTGAGCTCGGATCCGAACAAAAAAGTTCCGCCGATCAGGCCGTAGTAGAGGGGCTTTTCTCCCATTCGATCTCGGGCCAGCCGGAGCGCGCGCTCGCGGCGATCCCAGACCGCCAGCGCGAACATGCCGACGGCTCGGCGGAGCGTTTCCTCGAGGCCCCACGCTTCGATTCCGGCCAGCAGCACTTCGGTGTCCGAGTGTCCGCGGAAAGTCTGCCGGGGATGGCTCGCATCGTCTGCTGCCGGCCGATTGGGAGGTTCGGCCGGATCGGACTCCAGTTGCCGCTTCAGGTCTCGGTGATTGTAAATCTCGCCATTGAAGACGATCACGTACCGTCCGCTGGCCGACAGCATCGGTTGATGGCCGGCGGGAGACAGATCGATGACCGCCAGTCGGCGAAAGCCCAGGGCGATTCCCGCACGCGGATCGGCCCAACTGCCCGCATCGTCCGGTCCGCGCGCCGTCATGGCGTCGGCCATTTGACCGGCGCGGCGCAACATTAACTCGCGAGGCTGGTCGCGGCGGGAGGGCAAACTCAGGAAACCGGCGATGCCACACACCTTGAATGCCCTTGGCGACGCTGGTTTACTCGTTATCTACCAGCACTCGACGACGGAGTCGCAACAGTACGCCCAAATGAGGGGGGGAGCCTATCGAATTTACCCTGATGACTCAAGAGCACCGTCGTCGGGAAGGTCCTCGAATGCAGGTAATCGGCAGAAAACTATCGCAACCCAGGGCCTCGCTATCAGAGGATGGATGATTTTCGAATCAGGGCCGGGGACGTTCCTGGAGTCCGCCGTGTCGAGGATCGAATCGTCGGTGACGCCGACATTCGTTTTGACCATTGAGATCGATGCACTGTCTTGGCTTCGCCCTGCGCGACGAGTGCCCCGGCGATAAGAATCGGAAGAGTCTGCCAGCTCATCAGCACAGCTGGATGGCATTGCAAGCCCAGCAACGCAACGACCAAGAAAATGCTCCACTCACCGTCGGCCTTTTGCTGCAACCGCCACAGCAAATTCAGCCAGCCAACGCACATCAGCAAGGCGGCTGGCACGCCGCCTAGCATGGCCAGACCGATCAAATAGACGTGCACGTAAAACGGTTGACCATTGCGCCACATTTCCTCGTAGGAACCTCGCGGCCCAAAGCCCAGAAACATGCAATCCGGCAGCGAGCGTACCGCTGCCCCCACCAAATCAAATCGCTCGCTAAGCGCGTCGTCCGAATAGCTTTTGCGATACTCAGCCGTCTCAGCAAACTTTCCGACAACGCGATCGGTGGTTTCAGGCAGAAATAGTGCGAATCCAATCACACATCCAAGGACAACGAAAGCGCCAACGAGCCACTGTCGCCATCCTGCCTTGGCAAGATACCATGCAAGTCCAAGAACGCCGAACACCGCTTGCTTGGACATCGCGGCGGCCACACCAGCTAGTATGACCAGCAGTGCCGGGGTCCGAAGCCCCTTGGGTCGAACCAAGGGCAGAATGGCAATTAACGGCGCCAGAAATTGAGTTAATTCGTTAACGGCATTACCCAATCCAGAAACCCGCACAAGGCGCCCGTCGAAGTATTCGACAAGCTGCTGTGTTGGCAGTGCGGGTACGACGCCGGCAAATTGTCCTGCTGCCATGAGTGCTGTACAAATTCCCGACAACACGAGGATTTTTGCCATTGCGCGCGACGTTAAATCTGCAAAGGCGCACCATCCAAACGGCAAGAGAAACGCAAACACGTAGAACACTTGTGCAATAGAAGTCCAAGTCGAGTCAATGTCGGTGGCCGCAGATAGAATAAATAATGGTGCCGTAAGTAAGAACCATATTTGCGGCCCCGGGAGAGATGCCAAACGTCTGAAGTTAAGAACCGCAGCAATCACCAGGAAGACATCGCCGATTGTAATGCTGATGCCAAAATTTAGCGACGAAAACGGCATCAAGAACAAGGCTGTCGCAGCACATCTTTTCTGTATTGATGAGCTTGCCATCGGATTACCGGGACAGGAATTCCCGTGGCGTCGGGCTGACGGCGATCTGAATCGACGCGAATTCTTGCTGAGCAAGACGCGGGAGATGGGTTGGTTGGCAGAACGAGGTTCCCGCCAGTTTTCTTCCAATGAGCATCATGCAGAGGACCATCTGGGGCACTTTGCCAAAGGCCAGCGCGACGGCCGCACCCAACAGCCCCCATTGGGGAACCAACAACAGACACGAGCCGAGTGTTGTTAGCGTAGAAATGAGTTGAAACAAAAACAGTCTTCGCATTGCCCGCACCGCAATCAGCGTCGTATTTGCCAGACTGCCCAGATAGGCGACGAGCGCCGTCACCATCGTGCAAACAAAGACGATGGAGTGCTCGGCGAACTCTGTTCCGAACGACTCCTTAAGAATTGACTTTCCGAAAAGGATGCCGATCAGTACGCCAGCGGCTCCCAACGTTGTGTCAATCAGCGCCAACTTGCCGAACAATCGCCAAAATGACGTTCTATCGCCAGCATGGTAGTAGCATGCGAGTCTCATACTGCAGGTTTGATGCAGGGCGCTGACTACGACGTCTCCCGCCACAATGAAGGAACAGAGTACGGCGAAAATACCTAATTCAACGACCCCAAGATAATGGGACACGAAGTACCGAGGGATGTTCGTATTGAGTGAAATCAGCAAGGAGGTGCACCCAAGCGGTATGCCGATCCACACAAGTGAGGCAATCTGACGGGGACTTATCGCTTCTCTAAAGCCCGCGCGCCATGATGCGCTCGTGAAACTCCGAGGCAAGTCCAGTCGCACTGCCCGCTTGATCCACAAGCTAACTGCCAGCAGATACCCCAAGACAATCAATTGCGCGAATGTGGCCGCCGCAATTCCCAGCAAAAGCCGACCGCTCAACGCTGTGCTTACGATCAATGCTGCCGTGGGGATCAGGCCGGCGAGCATCTGTGAAATAGCTACATGGTCTATTCGGTCGGACTGCTGCAACAACCCTTGAAAGACGTCGATGACGGATTCAACGGCCTTCAACAGAGCGAGGACTAACACGACGGCCTTGATCTCAATCGTACACCCTAGCAAGAAAGCGGAACCAGCAACGGCAGCAAGCGCAATTGCGGTCGTAATCAATCTGAGCGCAAGGCAGGTCGAAAACTGAAATTGCTTTTGCACATCGGTGTTTTGAAGATATCGAAGTTGCAATCCCACGAGCATGAAGGTCGGCCCCGTGATCGACAAGGCGAAAACGTACTCACCGAGCATGGCTGCGCCTTCAAGATTAGCCAAGAGCCAGATGGTAGCACACTGACTGACGGCCGTGATGATGTTGGCGGAGAGTACCCATGCGAAGTTTTTCCGCAATGACTGAGACGGTGCAGCGGGTAAGGAGCGAGCAATCTCTTGGGAACCCGTGGAACAGTCAATCCGCCTGAGATACTGCGTCGTCATAAAATGCGTGAGCAGCTGCCCTGGCTGAGTGGTTGACCAACTTATGACACCGCGGACTACTCAGGGGAGGGAATTCTCCGAATTGATGTGTTCGGCAGGTTGCGAAATGGTTGTCACAGACCTGGTTATAGGGACTGAGGATTGTAGATCGCTACAAAGGGCATGCCGTTTTCTCAAAGCTAAATCGTTGCCCGCCGCAAATTCGCCAGCGCAATTGATCGTATTCATGCGATCTCCGCTTTGTGTCAATGGTTAAATAGGGCTTCTTCTCCAGCCGCGCGCGGACCTGGGACTATAACAGTCGATAGCAGCGGGTTCCAGGTCAGTCTGCCGTTCAGACCCGTGAACCAGCGTCCCGCGTAAGTCCTATTCATCGCGATCAATTGAGCCGCTAGACTAGAATGGATGGGGATTTGGAGGAAGGCACGATGCTGACGAACTGAGCGGTATAGGAGATCTGCAAAATGGCTCAGAACGTGGTCGAGGTTGCCGGACAGGCAAACGATCTTACTGGCTCCGAATTCTGGGATGAGCGGTGGAAGACGGCGGGTAGGCATGGGAGAGTTCTGTCTCCGCACCACGGCACGCACGGACGCAACGGCTACATCATGCGGATGGTACGTCGCCATATTCCCAACCTTGAGGGGCTCTCGGTCCTCGAAGTGGGAGGTGGCGGCGGGGCACACCGATTACTAGCTCTCACTAAATGGGGTGGCGTGCGCGCATTCGCGGTCGATTATTCGCCGGTGGGGATTCGCCAAACGCAGGCAGCATTTCATGCCAACGGCTGCCAGATCAAGACATACCTGGCAGATTTTCTCGATTGGGAAGGCGAGGGGCATCGCTTTGACTTGATTGTTCATTGGGGAGTGATTGAGCATCTTCAGGACCCGACCCTCCTACTTGAGCGAACAGCCAATCTTTTAACGTCGGGCGGCCTAACACTCTTCTCGATGCCTAACATGGAGGCATGGGGCGCAACGTTATGGCGAATGTGGGCCCCGGTGAATTGGAGCTACCACATCTGCCATTCCGAAGCGATCGTACGGAATGCGGCCGAGCGCGCAGGACTGCAGTTGACCAAGACTTTCCACTACGGACCACCTCTAATAAGAATATCTGCTTGGGAAACTGGCGGCCTTCTGACAGCCGCCGTTACGGCGGCTCACTACGTCGCCGTGTCCCTGAGCTGGTTGCTGCCAGTTTACTCCGCCGGCTCTGGTCGAGTTGCCCAAGAACGTGGTTTCCTCGCCCGCAGGATGAGTTAAAGCCGGATTTGAAACGGAGTCGGGGCCAGGCAATCGCGACTGCGATGTGGTTGCAATTCCGAGGCTGTGTCCATTTTCGTGAACCGCGGTTCGAAGCAGATCCCTGCATTTTCAACGGCATAGACCAACGCCGGACTCCCAGGTTAAGCTACCCTTTTCCGACGAGTATTCAGATCAGGGGCACGAACCAATGGACATGGACAAGCTCGTATCGCTCTGCAAGCGGCGGGGATTCTTGTTTCAGTCGAGCGAAATCTACGGGGGCCTGAACGGTTTTTGGGACTACGGCCCCCTGGGCGTGGAGCTGAAGCGGAACGTCAAAGAGGCCTGGTGGCGCGATATGGTCACCGGCCACGACGATCTGGCGACGCTTCCGGGCGCCCCCGCGCCGTATGAAATGACCGGGCTCGACTGCACGATTATTATGCACCCGCAGGTCTGGAAGTGCTCGGGGCACTATGACTTGTTTCACGACATGATGGTCGATTGTAAGGAATGTCAGGGCCGCTGGCGGGTCGATCACGTTGCTTCGAGCGAATGTCCGCGAAAGCCGAGCAAGCACCCCGGCGGGTTCGAAAAGTGTCAGCTCACCGAACCGCGCGAGTTCAACCTGATGTTTCCCACAACGGTCGGCGCGCTCAGCGGCGAAGAAGGGCGCGCCTTTCTGCGCCCCGAAACCGCACAGGGCATATTCGTCAATTTCAAGAATGTCACAGACAGCACACGGGTTCGACTACCGTTCGGCATCGCGCAAATCGGCAAGAGCTTTCGCAACGAGATTACGCCGCGAAATTTTACGTTCCGCTCGCGCGAGTTCGAGCAGATGGAAATCGAGTTCTTTTGTCATCCAAACTCTTCGCCCGAGTGGTACCGCTACTGGCGAGACCGTCGTTTCCAGTGGTATCTCGACCACGGACTGTCTTCGGGAAAACTTCGTCTGCGCGAGCATGACCAAGACGAGCTGAGCCACTACTCCTGCGGCACGGCCGACATCGAGTATTCGTTTCCATTCTTGCAACAAGGCGAATTCGGCGAGTTGGAAGGCATCGCCCATCGCGCGGACTTCGACTTGCGCAGCCACATGGAAGGCAAGCTGGTCAAGAACGAGGAGGGTTGTCTGGTCGTTGAGCAAACGGCCGATGGCAAAGCCCGGCACCGTGGCAGCGGCAAGGACTTGTCGTACCGGGACGACGTAACCGGCGAGCGCTATGTGCCGCATGTGATTGAGCCATCGGCCGGGGCGGATCGCGCAACATTGGCGTTTCTCTGCGAAGCCTATCACGAAGATCAGCAGCCCGACGAGAATGGCAAGATGCAGGAGCGCACGGTGCTCAAGTTGCATCCGCGGTTGGCGCCGATAAAGGCCGCGGTCTTTCCCCTGGTGAAGAAGGATGGCATGCCCGAAGTGGCTCAGCGGATTTATCGCAATCTCAAGCGGCGGTTCAACGTGTATTACGACGAAAAGGGGGCGGTCGGCCGCCGCTATCGACGCCAGGACGAAGCCGGCACGCCGTTTTGCGTGACCGTCGACGGCCAGACGCTGCAAGACAACACGGTGACAATCCGCGATCGTGATTCGCTGGAACAGTGGCGCGTCAAGGCCGACGACGTACTCGATGAGATCGCGGTGAAACTTTTGTAAAGCCGGCGATTGTCGCGCTGGTGCGTTACGCGGGATTCTCCATGCAGCCATGCCTCGCTCAGGTCTGCTCGCTCAGCTCGCCGTTTGAAAAAAACGTTGAGGATTACGCCGCCGGCGCTTGCCGCGCCATCGAGGTGTGGTTCACGAAACTCGAAACCTATCTCGCTTCGCACTCGATTGCCGATGTCCTGGCACTTTGCCAAGAGCATGGTGTTTCGCTGCCTGCCGCCAGCTTCCAAGGCGGCCTGCTTACCAGTCAAGGGGAACGACGCAAGGAAGCGTGGGATTTGTTCGGGAGGCGATTAAGGCTCTGTCGGGAGCTGCATATCGGCACGATGGTCGTCGCCTGCGACATTCCCGCGCCGCTCGCGCAAGCCGACGTTGACCGCGCGCAGACATCGCTGGTCCATATCGCAGCCGAGGCCGACAAGCTGGGATTGCGAGTGGCTCTGGAGTTTCAGGGCAGGTCGGCCTTCGGAAACAACCTGCAAACGGCGGCGGCGATGGTCAGCGAAGTCGGCAGCCCGAATTTGGGAATTTGCTTCGACGTGTTTCATTTTTACACCGGTCCCAGCAAGCTCGAAGACTTGGGCTATCTGACGCCCGCCAACCTGTTTCACGTGCAGCTTTGTGATCTCGCAGACGTGCCGCGCGAGTTTGCCGCCGACGCGGACCGAATTCTGCCGGGCGACGGCGATTTTCAACTGGAGCCGATTCTTGCTCATCTGCGAAGCATCGGCTACTCGGCCGCGATTTCGCTTGAGTTGATGAACCCCCAAATCTGGCAAATCCCGCCGCGTCAATTCGGCGAGATCGGCATGACCGCGCTGCGCAAACTGCTCGGCCAGGCGAGCATGACTTAGTTGAGGCGAGACATGAACGTCAGCTGCCTGCTGGACGGCAAGGAACGGGAAGTGCGCGAGACGACGGTCGCACCAACCCCTGAACGACCCCCTCAAAATCGCAACTGATGTTCGGTAATCTCGATCATTGCGGGTTCCCTTTCCTGTGGCATACACCCAGGTGCTGGATTTCGAGGAGCCTGTGGGCAGACTTTTCCAGCGTTGATTTGTATTTTCTCGCCAACTCCCGATAATTCAAGCTGGGGACCATCTTGGCCTTGCAGCCACGAGAGGAGCCATGCGTCGCTTTCTAACCGTATCCGCTGTCGTTGCGTTCGCCGTCTGCCTGTCCGCTGCCGCCAGCGCTGACTTCTCAAACAGTGGCGTGCCGGGCGCTCAACAGGGCGATGTGCATGTGCCGTGGTCGCCCAAGTATCTGCCGCTGCTGCCGAATCATCCGATTCAGTATGGCTCGTCGACCTCGTTCGGCCTGGGAAACGGGCAAACCTCCTATTATTTTGGCAGCGGTTGGCCCGCATACGGATACGGATGGGGGCCGAACTACGGCTATTCGTATGGTTACTACCCACCTTACTATCTGGGTCCAGTCATTCTGCCGCCGTTGTATTTGCCGGCCGAGGAGTTTTATGGCCCGCTGGCGGTGCTGCGTTTTATGGGGATGGACGGACTGCGGCGTCCGGCTTTGCCGGTGATCATCGCCAATCAAAAAGTCGCCGAGGTTGACGGCCGGCCAGCCAGGCCCAAGCTGCGCGTCTCCAACGCAGCCATGAAGGCGCAGGCCGGCAAGTTCATGGCATTCGGCGACGCCAGGTTTCTCAAGCAAAATTACAACTCGGCTCTGGATCGCTATCGTACGGCAGCGCAATCCGCGTCCGACCTGCCAGAGACGTTTGTGCGTCAGGGTTTTGCGCTGGTGGCGATGGGTCGCTTTGATTCGGCGGCCAAGGCCATGCGGCGTGCGCTATTGCTGCAGCCCGATGCCAACAAGTGGAACGTGCGGCTCGCCGATCTCTACGGCGAAAACAAGATTGCCAAGACTGCGCATCTCGAAGCGTTGGCTCGCGCGGTGGAGGACAATCCGCAATCCGCCGACTTATTGTTGTTGCTTGGCCTTCAACTCCTATGCGACGGCCAGGCGGATCGTGCCATGCCGGTGTTCCAACGCTGCGAGCAACTTGGAGGCAATGAAGATGGAGCGATCACGGGGCTGCTGAAGCCGGTGGGCCCGATCGCGGTGAATAAAGGTCGCGACATGTAGCGTCCCAACGAAAACCAACAAGCTCGGCATTCAAATCACGGCGCGTCCGAAACCTGAGGCTGAGCTTCCCGACGAATTCAAGCCGCTTCATACTCGGCGCTCTTCGCCCCGGCGTCCACAGTTTGCACCCCCTTGCTCTGCCAGGTATCGGTCCAAATGCAGCCGGCCCACGAGAAGCCGACGCCGAATCCGGCGATCAACGTGCGCGTGCCTGGGCGCACGCGGCCGCTGGCGCGCAGTTCATCGATCAGGATCGGAATGGTCGACGAGACGGTGTTACCGCAGTCCTTCAGAGCCAGGGGAAAACGACATTCGTCGATGCTCATGTGCTGCCGCAGGTCGGCCAGCAGCTTGACCGTCGCCTGGTGCATTAAGTACAGTTCGATCTCGCCGTCCGTGAGACACGCTTTCCTGAGCACGTCGTCCACCAGCCGCGGAATGATTTCAAGCGTCAACTTAATGATGCCTGGGCCATCCATGTAAATCTTGCTCGGCCAGCGCCACTTGGTGCGAGACTTGATCGCGCTTGCCGTGGGCCGCGCTCCGCCGGTGTTGACGAGCAGCGTATCGGCCGCGCTGCCGTCGGTTCCAAACACGAAAGCGTCGAGTGAGGGAATCTCGGATGCTTCCACGATCGTCGCGGCGGCGCCGTCGCCAAAAATGGGCCGCAGCGAACGATCGGCGCGATGGATGAATTTCGAGTAAGTCTCCGCCGTCACCAGCAGCACGCGCCGAGCAACTCCCGATCGAATCAAGCCATCGGCGATCGACAGGCCGTACACAAATCCGGAACAACC
This sequence comes from Planctomycetaceae bacterium, assembly GCA_005773095.1. GTDB lineage: Bacteria > Planctomycetota > Planctomycetia > Pirellulales > PALSA-1355 > SXHT01. The sequence continues at coordinate 6,883 of SXHT01000332.1, read as the reverse complement.
CAGGTTGAAGTCGAGCGCGCCAACGTGCGTCGGCAAACTCAAGCGGTCTTGCAGCAAACAGGCGGTCGTTGGCAAGGGATAGTCGGGCGTTTGCGTGCAAAGCAGCAGAAAGTCAATCGTCGAGCGGTCGATCTGCTGCTCGGCGAAAAGTTTCTCGCAGGCCGCAACCGCCAGATCCGAAGCGCATTCGTCAGCGGCGGCGAGATGCCGAGACCAAATGCCGGTCTTCGAGTAGATCAAATCCAGATCCCACTGCGGAAACTCGGCCGCAAGCTGCGCATTCGTTTCCACGCGCTCGGGCAAGTAGATCGCAATCGGACCGATGGCAGCGTGCATCACTAGGAGCGAGCCTCAAAGCCGGAGGTTGTCTTTTTCGCAGAACACGCAGTTTATCTGGACCATCAACCGCTGGTCAATGCGGAACTGGTCTGGCGACCCGCCGCAGACGCGGGTCATGGCCATCCCGATCGCCGCGAATCAGTTTTTGCGCTGTCACGTAGAAGGGGTCGGGAGTCGATTTCACGGAGTTGACGATGCCTTGGAGAAAATCGCTTCCGCGAAACCAACTCTCGACCCCCTTGGCGTATCCACACTTTCGCAGCTTGAACAGCTGATTGGCCCTACCCGCCCCAGGGCCCGTCTTGACGCGCAACGGCAACGGCGTTAATTTCCCCCGCCTTTTCGTTCGCGTCGTGTGGTCGTTGCGCGGCGAGCAGACTATGCCGCGCAGTTTCGTGCATCCGAGGAGCCGTCGATGAAATGCCGTTTGTGCTGGTCGGACAAGGCTTACCGCCATACCCAGAAGGGGTTGAAGGCGATGATCTACTCGTGCCTGGGCCTTGTTCCGCTCAAGTGCCACCACTGTTATCACAAGTTTTGGATGCCGTGGTTCATGACCTGGGGGCAGGCACTTGAGCCGCCAAAACTCATCGAGCCGTCGCAGGCGAAGCCCCAACAGCAGCGGCGATGCGCGGTGTAGTATCCTCGGTCATGTACTCGTTGCCAACATCCAAGCCAGCACACATCACGCGGAACGCGACGGCCCCACTTCATGCCCGATTTCCCCCCCTTCACCGACATCCATTGCCACCTAGCGCCGTCGATTGACGATGGGGCGAAGTCCTGGGAAGAAACGTTGGCGATGGCGCGGATTGCCGTCGACGAAGGCATAGGCACGATCATTTGCACGCCCCACCAGTGCGGCAACTTCGGCCACAACACAGCCGACAACATTCGAGCACTCGTCGCAAGAGTGCAATCGCGGCTCGATGCGGCCACAATTCCGCTTTGCGTCTTGCCGGGCGCCGACGTGCGGATCGAACCGCATCTGGTCGGCATGTTGCGGCGAGGCGATGTGCTCAGCCTGGCGGATCGCGGCCGGCATGTATTGCTTGAGCTCCCGCACGAAGTGTACCTGCCGCTGGAAAAACTGCTCGATGAACTGCGTGCAGCCAGGCTGGTGGGTATCCTTTCGCATCCCGAACGTAATGAAGCCATCCTGGCCCGGCCGACCCTTCTGCCTTCGCTGGTCGCCGCGGGCTGCTTGCTGCAAGTCACGGCGGGGAGTCTGCTTGGCGCATTTGGCCCTCGCGCGCAGCAGGCCGCGGAAAGCTTCGTGCAACAAGGACTTGTTCACTTTATTGGCACGGACGCGCATGGTCCAAAGTCTCGCCGGCCGCTGATGCGCCAGGCGTTCGAGCGCTGCCTGCGTCTTGTCGGGCAAGACGCCGCAAGATGCATGTTCTCTGCGAATCCCGCCGCCGTTGCCGCAGGCCGCGAGGTGCAAGCCGGCCGCGTGCGCGTATCTTCGCGATCGAAGGCCCGGACCGCGATCGCCGACTGGTTCGGCCGCAAGCAGACCGCGTAACAGAAGCAGGGAGCCAGCAGTGCCGCGAGTCGTACTTATTCTCTGCCTGCTGCCCGCGGTCCTCGGCTCTCTGCCCGCGACCGCCCAAAGCTGGCGCGACCAACGAGCATCGGGTCCCGTCGTATGCCGGGCCGATTTTTCTCTGGACGGCTACGAGGGACTATTTGGGGATCTGGCTTCGGTGCAAAATGATCTCGTCCGCGCGCTGGCGATTCCCCCCGCCGAAGAACCGGTTGAGCTTTACTTGTTTCACGACAAGCGATCGTTCACCGCTTATATGCAAAAGCGCTATCCCAACGTGCCGATGCGCCGGGCGCTGTTCGTCAAGGGCGCCGGGCCGGGACGCGTGTTTGTTTATCGGCACGACGAATTGCCGGTCGACGTGCGTCACGAAGGCACCCATGCGCTGCTGCATGCGTCACTGCCAATGGTGCCACTGTGGCTCGACGAAGGTCTGGCGGAATACTTCGAGGTGCCGCCCGAGGAGCGCGCTTACGGCCATCCCCACCTGGCCGCGCTCCGTTGGGACCTGCGATTGGGAAATGCTCCCAAGATCGTTCATCTGGAAGCCAAACGCGACCTGGCCGACATGAGCACCACCGACTACCGCCACGCCTGGGCCTGGGTTCACTTCATGATGCACGGGCCCGTTGAAGCTCGCGAAGAGCTGGTGCAGTTTCTCGGCGCGATTCGCATGAACACGCCCCCGGGGAAACTCAGCGACCATCTCAAGCGTCGCCTGCCGGGCATCGAAGCCCGATTGGCGCAGCACTTCAAAGCTTGGAAGAGGTAGCAGGCCGTTGGCCTCGCTCGTCTGCCACTGGCCTCGCCATTGCGTACCAAACCTGTGTCGGTCATGGCGATTTTCCGCAAATTCCACGGGGTCACCCACAATTAGTGAAGACGGGAATGCGCCGCGACGATACTATTGGCTGCACGATTGGGCTGCGCTGCTAGCATTCACTCGCGCCGCCGATCGCCGAGGCAGTTGAACGAACAAACCTGGCTCGAGGATTCAACGATGAAGCACATGCGTTGGTTTTCTCAAGCGGCCGTGGCGATGGCCTGCTTTGGAATGATTCTGCCGCATCGAGGGATGGCCGCTACGTCAGCGGCTCCTCAGCCGCTGGTGCGCGACGTGGAGCTGGCGACGGACGGCATGCTGTCGGGCCAGGTCGTTGATAGCCAGGGCTTGGCGCAAGTCGGTACCGACGTCACTGTCTGGCAGAACGAAAATCAGGTGGCCGTCACCAAGACTGATGCGAAGGGCAACTTTGCTGTCACGGGCCTGCGCGGTGGGATTCACCAGGTTGCCGCCGGCCATGGCGTGGCCGTGTATCGTTTCTGGGCGCCGAACACCGCCCCGCCGGTTGCCGGCAAACAAGTCTTGCTCGTCGCCGACTCGAACGTTGTTCGCGGTGCTCCCGACGGTCCCGGCGGAAAATTTATGTCGTTTGTGACAAATCCCTGGGTGCTGGCAATCGTGGTTGCCACTGCCATTGCAGTGCCCATCGCCTTGAACAACGACGCTGATTCGGGATCGTAAGTCTCGCCGCCATCATCGATTCGATTGGCAGTGCGCGGTTAGAGAAACTTTCCGGGCATTGTCGTTCCGAGGCGGAAGTGCCCTTTGCGACAGGGGCTGTTTTCTCTACTATCCCGCCGCCTTGGGTTCGCCGTTCGGCCGACTTGGGGCTCTCATCGTTCCCTGCAGACGTTGCCATCGTCTGATCTCGGCGCGCACCCATGGTGGGCAGTCGAACGGCGGTCGAGCGTCGCATGGCGTCATTCGAGTTCAAGGAACAAGTCATGGAATCGCCGCGATGGTCTCGCGCGTTGGCATGCGCGTGCTTGCTGCTGCAGCCGCCCACGGTGGTCAAGGCTGGCGGCCCCGTCGTCTCGGGGGGGCAATTTGACTCAGTGCTTGCGATTGAGGATCTCGCGCTCGGCGACAAACAATCGTTTGCGGGCGTGGTGCTGGACGAGAACGGACAACCGCAGGTGGACACCGATGTGGTTATCTTTCAGCTCGGCCGCGAAGTGGCGCGGACCACCACCGACGAACTTGGCGGATTCAGTTTTCAGGGTCTTCGCAGCGGATTGCATCTGGCGAAGGCCGGCCGGGGCGCGGGTCTGTATCGTTTTTGGGCGACCGGCACAGCGCCCCCCAGCGCCCGCTCGAAAGCGACTTTGGTGGACAGCGTCACGATCCGTGGACAACAACCCTTCAGGCAACTGTTGATGAGCAGAGGGGTGATCGTTACTGCAATCATGGGCGCCGCGGTGTTCATTCCAATCGCGGTGCATGATGCCCGCAACGATAAGGGTTCCGGAAGCTGAGGCACAATCGGCGCAGGCACGGGATGAGGACAAACGGCCGGCTTTTCAGCCTTCCGAGCGACCACTTCTCAAGGATGAGATGGTTCGATTGATGCGATCTCGTGACCGACTTCGACTCTCTCGCCTGGCGATGCGCAGTCGAGGATCGATCAGCGCGCTGGCGGCGCTGTTGACGCTGGCGGGCTGCAGCCGGGGGGGCCATCTGTATTCTCCCCGGAGCCTTCCGCCTGAATTGCAAGCGTCCCGGGCGGAAAATGCGCAAACCATCGACCTCTCCAGGCTCGCCAGTTACTCCATGAGCAACGAGCTGATCGACCGTGGCGACGTGATCAACGTGGCGATCGCCGCCGGCTATGGCGCCGAGAAAATTGACAACATGCCCGTGCGAGTTGGCGACGATGGTGTGGCGAATATTCCCGTCATTGGCCGGGTCGAACTGGCGGGCATCGAGTTGCAATCCGCTGAGCAGGTGATCGCCGCGGCCTCGATCGAGCGTGGTTTCTACCGCAATCCGTCGGTCACGGTGACGATGAACAAGCGGCGAACGAATCGGATCACGGTGATTGGCGCCGTGGAGAAGCCCGACGTCTACGAATTGCCCCGCGGGGCCAGCACGCTGCTGGCGGCGATTGTCGCGGCAGGCAACTTGAGCAAGAAAGCCGGCACCGGCGTGGAGATTCGCCGGCCCGCCCGTGCGACAACCCCCGCTTCCGATTCCCAGCAGGTTCGCGCGGCGGGGGGGGCGCAGCTCACCAGCTATTCGCCCCAGCGGCCCTCGCTTCCGTCGCCAACGGTGGGACAGCCCGTCGCCTTCAAGATTAATCTTGTCACTGCGGCACAACAAGGCGACGGTGGTCCCTCACTCGAAGACGGCGACGTGGTCATGGTCGAGCGGCGAGACCCGCAACCCGTGCACGTGATCGGACTGGTCGCCAGGCCCGGCCAGTTCGAGCTGCCGGTCAACCAGGACATGCATCTGCTGGACGTGCTGGCATTGGCCGGCGGTCTTACGCTCAACGTGGCGGACAAGATTCACGTGATTCGCACCCTGCCGGGGCACACTGAGCCGGCTGTCATTCAGATCAGCTTCAAGGATGCCAAGGCTGGTGGCGCGAGCAATCTGCGTCTATCGCCGGGTGACGTTGTCAGCGTCGAGGAAACGCCCGTCACGGTTGTGGTTGATTCGATCCGCACGTTCTTCCGCGTCGGTTTTTCATCAGCGTTGCCGGGATTGTAGCCAACATGTCCGAAGAGCACGACTCAACACACGTCTCGACGTCTGATGGCCTGGGCAGCGCGAGTTCGCTGCATGCCCTGGTCCACTTCACGCGCGTGGCGCGGTTCCGCTACCGCACCGTGCTTGCCGTGGTCGTGGCCGTTTGCGGGCTGGGCATGCTCTACTATGCCACGACGCCCCCCCGGTATCAATCGAAAGCGTCGCTCTTGGTGATGCAGAACGGCGGTGACGTCACCAATCTCTCGCTCTCCTTCGACGGCGTGCGTCAGAACCTGATGCCTACCTACGAGCGGCTGTTCGCAAGCGCCGTGGTGCTGGAAGGCGCGATTGAATTGTTGCCCCCGGACGAACGAGCCCTTCTGCACAAGACCCCGCGAGAACAATGGCTCACCCTGATCCGCGCCAACCTTTCCGCTTCCACGCTGCGGCAGACGAACATCATTGAGGTGGCCTACCGCAGCGGCTCTCCGCAAGGCTGTGTTTCGATGGTGAACGCGGTGTTGCGATCGTATCTCGAGTTTCTCGATCGCACGCACAAAGGAACCGCCGGCGACGTGATCAAGGTGCTCACCAAGGAGAAGGTTGAACTGGAGCAGAAACTTGCCGCCAAAGAGCAAGATGTGCTGGAGCAAAGACGGCGATGCGGCGATCTCGGCATTCGCGCTTCCAGCCACGTGGTGCATCCGCTCGTGCAGCGCGCCATCAGTCTCAACGATGCGCTGATGAAAGCCCAGCAGGGTCGCCTGCAACTGCAAGCCACCCTTAGCGCCATCCAGTTGGCGGTTCGCAACGGTGAGGATTTGCAGCAGCATATGCTTACTCTGGAAAGCTCCGTTGGCCGCGAGTTCCTGCTCAGCGGTCTGGGTTTCAATCAGCGGGATGCCTCGGTTCAGGCCGCCATTGAAAAAAGCCTGCTGGACGATCGCGCCCAACTTAAGTCGATGCAGGAGTTTTATGGCCCCCAACACCCACGCGTGCTGGACGTCGCCAATCGTGTAAAAAACACGGAGTTCTACCTGGAAAGCTATCAGCAGCGCGTCGACGAGCGGCTGGCCAGGTTGCGAGACACGCAACTCGGGCCGATGCTCGTGCAGATCGCCCAGCAACGGTTGGGCGAGGCTCGCGAGCATGAGGCCGCGATTCGCACCAGCTTCGAGCAATCGCGGCAAGACGCCGTCCAACTCAACGGGGATTTGGCCAAACTCGAAATCCTGGAGCACGATTTGAAGTGGCTGCGCGACCTGCGCGACGTACTACTGAATCAAATTGCCAATATCGACGTGAAGCAAGATCGCGGCGACGTGCGCACCGCCGTGGTCAGCGAACCCGCCCTGCCAAAGTTCCGCACCTGGCCTCAACTGCCCGTGATTCTGGCCGTCTGCGTGGCGGCCGGCCTGGCGGTCGGCCTGGCGCTGGTCTACGTGGTTGACTTGCTGGAT
>SXHT01000331.1 GCA_005773095.1 Planctomycetaceae bacterium | reverse complement strand
TTTTCCACTACACGCCCCGCGGCGAAAAAAACTCGCCCAAGCCCGGCAACCTCGCCATCCCCAAAGGACTTACGTCCAAAAAAAGTCCAAGAAAATCACCGCCCGAGGAATTTTTGCAAACTGCTGGGGAAGTTGGGCTAGTGCTTTAACGCGGCACGAATCGATACGTCTCACGATCGAACGGATCATCGCTGACTTTCCAGGGCTGACCTTGTCGCAGATACATGCGACGCTGCTCGTCCAGACTCAGCGGCTTGGCGCCTACACGGCCGAACACGGCAATCTGGTTGCCCGACTCGTCCACCGCACGGTCGCGGTCCACGCCTTCCGAAATCGCCAGCGCATGACCTTCCTTCGGAATCTTGAACGTGGCCACTAACCTCGGCGTGGGACGCGGACTGAAACCGACGTTGCCTGGCGTATCGGGCGATGTGAGCTGCACCACGCGCAGCCCATGACAGCCGTCTGCCACGTAGGCGAATTCACTCACGTAGGTGATTCCCAGCTTTACGTCATGCACGTCGTTCATGCAGCCGCCGGCATCGTAGATTTGATCGACCAACGGCGCTTCCGGACGTGTGACATCGAGAATCACCAGTCCCTGCTTGCCCGCGGCGACGTAGGCATACGTGCGAGCCACGTAAATGTTGTGAGCTTCCGTTAACTCCACGCTGCTCACCCAGCGCGGGGCGGCGAGGTCTGTGATATCGAACACCTTGACCCCCTCTTCGTCGCACGCGAAACCATAACGGAACTGCGCCTGGAAAGCGACCGGCTTGTGGACGATCTCTTCGCCAATCACGTTCACCACCTGCGGGCACTTGGGATCGGCGAGCGAAACGACCACAATCCCCTTGTCGCAACAGATATAGGCGTACGTACCCACAATCGTGATCGCCTTCGCCCCGCACAAAATGCCGTTGGGATTGAACGTCACTTCGCGCTTGAGGAAGTTATTGAGCGGATTGCCATCAAGCAGCGTGCCCGCGCCTACGGTGATCAAGCCTTCCTCCTTGTCGGCCACATAGATGTATGCGTACAAGGCATGAACCGCCGCTTCGCCGTTATCGGGATTCTGCTTGCGAGTAGGATCGGGCGCGATGGTGGTCGGCGCGGCGACGGCGGTGGCGTGCTTCGTGGGCACGAAAAACCGCTGCCCGCGCGGAGAGACCGGCGCGGTCGTGATCCGCTCCGAGAACGCCTTGTCGTCGATGAACGCGATATCGAACACGCGCAAACCCGCTTCGCCGCAGGCCGCGTACAGGTACTCGCCGCGGGCCTGCACTTGCAGAATCTCGTGCTTCCGCAACGGGTGCAGCACGTTGTCGCTGATGTCCTTGCCTGGATGTTCGTGGGCGTGCTCCAAGAACCCGTCGTGCTCGATGTGCTCCTGGTAGTGATCAGGAAACGCAATCTTGTGGAACGAGCTGCCGATCACCGCCTGCGGCTCCTCCTGCTCCGTTACCACCACGCCAAAGAAACCTTCCTCCCCCGCCGCCACCCAGCAATACCGGCCGATGAAATTCGTGTAGTTGGTGCCGTGCATCAAGAGTTGGGCCATGATGGCGTTGTTATCATCGTGCTTCGACAGGTGACAATCGCTGCACATCTTGGTTTCGTATGTGCCAGGCCGAACATGCGAATAATCGATTTTCTCGCCCGTCGGCACAGCACCACCACGGACCGTGTGCGGCACATTGGTGCTGAAGGCGATCCCGCTCATGCCGTCGGCCGAGATGGTTTGCTGCTGCACATAGATCGACTCGCGATTGTTGTTGTACGAGCCCACGTGAATCGCACAGCTCGACCGTGCCGGATTGATCTTATTACCCGTCGCATTGCCGTCGTGGGCCAGCATGAACACGTCGTCGCGCAGGGTCTGGAAGTTGTAGGCCACCAGGTTGCGCGTCACGTCCCCTTCGTTGTGCAGCAACGGAGTTTTCTTGTTCGCTTTTTGCGGCAAGTGGCAGCCGAAGCAGCTTGGATTCCAGGAGCTATGACAGGTGATGCAGCTCATCCGCTCGTTTTGGTGGGCGCATGCCTTTTCTTCGACCGCTGGGCCCCATTCCAACTTGCCGTCGCCCCCCCAACGCACGGTCTTCGACAGGGCCGACAGCGGGTTGTATCGAGGGTTGGCCGGGGTCACTGTGGCCTTCGTCTGCACGACTTCCCAGGTGAGGTTCTCCTCAACCATTGAGTTCTGGTAGATGCGGTCGCCGCGGACTTCGAAACGTCGCTTGCCAGAAGGCGTACGCAATGTTCGCAAGTCACGGCCACCTTCGGGACTTGAGGTATCGCTGGCAGGCCCGGAAGTGCGCAGCGTTGCCAGCTGGTCTTGCGTGCCGTGGCAATCGACGCACGTAATTTCGATCGCTGCCCGCACCTCGCCGTAGAGCTTTGTGTTGCCATGCGCATCCTGTACAAAGTGGCAATCGACGCAGTGCATGCCTTTTTCCATGTGGATGTCGAGGGCATGTACGGGCAGGCCGTCGCGCTGGCGGGCCAATTCCAACTCTTCGCTTCGCACCTGGGCATCTGTTTTCTGATCCGCGTTCCGATAGGGCTCCTTGAGCAGCGCCGGCATGCTGACCGCCCTCTGTAGCATTTGATTGGTAACCTCCGGCAGCCGATTCCCCCGATGGTCGAGCAAGGCGCCCTGCCGATCGTGCTTGAAGACTGCCCGAAACGCCCAGCCATGCCCGTGAAAATCGCCAAATTGCGTGTACTCCGTCCTGCCATTGAGGTTCGTCAGATTGGCCAGGAACTCCGGGTCGGAAAGCATGTTCTTCGCCGCCGACTCGTTGGGATTCGCGAACTGCGAGTTGATCACTTCCTCGGCCGTCGGATACTTCTGCTGGCGCGGATAGATCAGTTCGCTGTCGGTCTCCTCGTCCCACCACATGTAGCCAATGTAGCTGTTCATCACGTTCGTGCCCGGATGAATATGGCAGACAATGCATTGACTGGTGGGAATGCCGCTGCCCTTGGCAAAGCGATGATCAATCGGATGGCCGCTCTCATCTTTCGGAATCATGGGATCGCCCGAGAAGCTAAGGCCCCGGTTGCCAAACCGCGCGTAAGGCCCCGAATGGACCTGCGAGCGATCGTTCGCGTAAACCACATGACAACCCGTGCAGCCGCTCGAACGATAATCACCCGGGTGGTCGTTCGTGCCCAGAAAGTTGAGCGTGGGATCGAGCAATCGCGTTTTGGTCAGGCCGATAAACACCGGGTCGGTGCGATTCTCGGTTCCCAGCCCGCGGTTGCTCAACCGCGTGCGCGGCCGGCCCGATTCTTCCAGGCGCTCCGGAATCCCCACCTCGGGCCGAAAGCGGCCGCCACGCTCAAAGATTCGCAGCACGTTGCCGGGCTGCGTTATCTCGAACCGAGGCAGCGGATCGAGAAGCGGCACGATCGCTTTGAGCCGCATCTCGTCGGCCGTCGGCGGCGGCACGGTTTGCACGCGCTGCGGAACGCCGTGCATGCTGTAACTTTCGCCGTACGAAGCACGCTTGTTCGGAATCGAGCCGTTGTTGTAAAGCGCGGCATTCCAGAGCATGCAGCCATGCGTCATCATGCTCTTGCGGACTTGCAGCACTTCGCTGGCGTGGCAGCCGCCGCAACTAATGTGAGCCACGCGCAAATCGCCCGGGTTCACAAAGCGCACGAACTCCGGCGACTCGTGATTCAGCAGGGTATAGGACCGCACGGGATTGGCCGAGCTCGGCCAGGCGTTGAAAAAGCAAGGATGCACATGCGCCGCATTCTTGGTCGTGGCACGCGGATCGCCGCCGTGGCAATCGCAGCAGCCCAGCCGCACCGTTGGGCTGTTGTGCATGTCTTGCACGTTCTGATGACAGCGCACGCAGCCCTTGCTCTTGGCAAACGCTTGCTCGCTCGTTTGCCGGGTCAGATCAACACCCAGCAATTCCGGCGGCAGGGGAAACGGATTGGCCGGATCGGGTTGCAAGGCGACTTGTCGATGGGGGGATCGCGGATCTTCTTTTTTGCGATCTTGCTGTTGGGTCGCCGGCAACGGTTCGATGGCCGCCGCTGTGCGCTCGGTGCGGCTCGTCTTCTGCGCCAAGCCCACACTGGCAACCGCGCCGACGACCATCGCTGCCAGCGCCCAGGCGACCGCGGCTTGCAGGATTGTCGGCCGCCGCGATTCCATCGGTCCAACCTCCATGTCGAACAACTACGCAGGCGCGCAGAGCGGCCTGAGCCCATCGGGGGTCGGGCAATCAATAGGGAAATCCGCGGGGAGCGTCAATGCCGTCGGGCGTTCGCCAACGGCAGGACCTGACGATCCGGCGGATGCCCGGGTGTTTGTCAGTCGGGAAGGCCTGAAATGCCAGCTAGCACTGCCAGCATACGTGCCGGATCGTTCGACGTGATGGCATCGATGCCCCATGCGCTCAGTTCACGCATCCGAGCAGAATCGTCGACGGTCCAGGTCCAGGCCTGCCAACCGCGTTGGTGGACGACGGCTATCGCGGCGGCATCGAGGGCGTTGCAGTCCCAACCAACGGTCTTTGCCGGAGTTGAGGCAATCGTGTCGAGTCGTTCCGCAGTCAACGGACCATCGCCCAAGGCAACCAATTGCAAGGTCGCATCCAATCGATGGCAGTCGGCCAAAAATGCCCAATCGAACGCCATCACCACAACGCGATGTTCAAGCCGCTTGCGGCTTAGCATCGCCGCCAGCGTCTGCGCATCCCCCGATTTCCGTTCGACCACCGCAAGCCTCTCGGCCCCGCAAATCAAATCCAACGCCGCTTCGAGAGTGGCCAATGGCTCATCGGTGAATTCACCCGCAGCTCCAAACCAACTCCCGTAGTCCAGCTGCTGCAATTGATCGAGCGTGCAATCGGCAATCGCCAGCTGTTGTTGGTTCCACAGTGACAGGGCGTTGGTTGTGCGGTCGAGCGTGCTGTCATGAAATACCACCGGCACGCCGTCCGCCGAGTGACGATAATCCAACTCGACCCCATCGACGTCCAGCGCGAGCGCCGATCGAAACGCAGAAAGCGTATTTTCGGGAGCCGCGGAAGAGTTGCCGCGATGGGCGATAACAAGGGGGCGTCGCATGCGTGTGGCCATCACGCTCCGCGCGATGATGCCAGCGAATGGTTGATCCCGACGAAGAGCGCTAATCACGCCGAGCGTGATGACGACACTACTCCATCACTTCCGTTTCTTTGGCTCGCGCCAGGTTTTCGGCCATCCCTTCGAACTTCCTGGTCAGTTCCTGGATGTCCTCCTTGGACTTCTTGCAATCGTCTTCGGTGAGCGACTTTTCCTTCTCGCCCGTTTCGGCCGCCTTATTGCCGTCGCGTCGCACGTTGCGAACCGCGACTTTGCACTCTTCCGTCAGTTCCTTGATGCGCGTCACAAGCTTCTTGCGCACGTCGGTCGAAAGCGGAGGAATGTTGATGCGGATAATGCGGCCGTCGCTTTGCGGATTGAATCCCAAACCGCTTGCCTGGATCCCCTTTTCGATATCCTTGAGCGTGCCGGGGTCGAACGGGCGAACGACCAACTGCGTCGGCTCAGGCGCGCTTACCGAAGCAATCGCCTTGATCATCTGCTGCGAACCATAAACTTCCACCCGCAGCGAATCGATCAGGCCCGGATTCGCCCGGCCCGTCCGAATGCCCGAAAGCGCGTGCTTGAGCACGCCCAGGGCTTTTTCCATGCGTTCTTCGGTGTCGAACAAGATTTCGTCGGGGGACATAGCAGAGCTTTCGTTTCAAGATTCAGTGAGTAGCTTCCACGGCAAAATCCACAAGCTCGATGTCTTCGCGCGCTTCATGGATGACAAGAAGCTGCACACGGAACTGCGGCAAGGGGCTGGCGGAAACCACGGACATTGTTGCGACTCCCCAAGCATCATCGAACCGGCACTCCTTGACTGCTCACCAGCGTGCCGATCAGTTCTCCGTTGACCGCCCGCTCGATGTTGCCTTCCTTGCGGAAATTGAACACCAGGATCGGCATGTCATGCTCCATGCACTGGGCGATGGCCGTGGGATCCATCACCCGCAGGTTCTGCTCCCGGACGGCGTGGTAGCTCAATTCGCGATACAGCATGGCATGCGGATTTTTCTCTGGGTCGTCGGTGTAAATGCCATCCACGCGGGTGGCCTTCAACAGTATGTCGGCTTCCAGTTCCAAGGCGCGTTGGGCCGCTGCCGTGTCGGTGGTCACAAACGGGCTGCCGGTTCCCGCGGCCAGAATTACGATCCGGCCCTTTTCCAAGTGACGGCTGGCGCGACGGCGGATGTAGGGTTCCGCGACGCCGTCCATGCGAATGGCGGTCATCAATCGCGTCTGAGCGCCCAGTGATTCAAGCGCGTCTTGCAATGCCAGACCATTAATGACCGTGGCCAACATGCCCATGTAATGGGCCGTCGCCTCCTGAATGGCCGAGTTGCCGGCAGTGAACTGGGCGCCGCGGAGAATATTGCCGCCGCCAATGACGATGGCGATTTGCACACCGTGCCGTGCGGCCTTCACGGTCTGGGCGGCGATGAGCGTGGTCTCAATCATGCTGATGCCGCGTTCGCCGGGTTGAATGAAGCTCTCCCCCGAAAGCTTGAGCAATACCCGGCGATACGGGCCTCGCGATTCAATCAAGCCATCGCTCATGGCGTGTGAACTCCCAGATTCCCTTCCCCGCCTGCCCCCCGATCGAGAGGGGCCCGGGTTGAGGGTGCTTCGAATCGGCAAGAGCACCCTCGCCCCAACTCTCTCCCCCGCAACGGTGCAGAGGGAGAAGTGCGCTACTCTTTACCCATTTCCCAGTGCAAGAATCGTTTGACCTTCATCTTGGCCTCGTCAACGAGCTTGCCCACCGTTTTTGATTCTTCCTTCACAAACGGCTGCTCCAGCAGAACGCGTTCCGCGTAGAAGTTGCGCATTCGGCCCTCGATCATCTTGGCGATGATGTTCTCCGGCTTGCCTTCCTTGCGAGCCATATCAGCCTGCAATGCGCGTTCGGCTTCAACGCTCTGGGGATCCAGCTCTTCCTTGG
>SXHT01000330.1 GCA_005773095.1 Planctomycetaceae bacterium | reverse complement strand
TCCCGATTGGTCGGCCGACTACCGACTCTTCTACTTTCTTGCCTTGGGTCTGATGCTGGTTGTGGTGCTGATGCTGGTGAACTTGGAGCACTCACGGATTGGACGGCAGTGGGTGGCCATTCGAGAAGATGAACTGGCCGCCTCCTGCATGGGCATCAACGTAGCCCGGGCAAAACTTGCTTCCTTTGCCCTCTCGGCGGCGCTTGCCGGACTGGCCGGCTGTTTGTTCGCCACCGTGCAAACCACCACCGAGCCGGAAAAGTACAGCTTCAATTACTCGATCACGATGCTCTGCTGCGTTATCCTGGGGGGGCTTGGGAGCCTGCGCGGAACGCTCCTCGGCGTATTCCTGTTGATTGGCTTCGACAGTATTTTCGTCCCCTGGCTCGACTCGGCAATCCAGAATTTTGATCTCAACGCTTCCGGCAATCGCCTGCTGGCGTTCAGCAATTGGAAGTTCATGATGTACGGCCTGGCTCTGATCCTGATGATGCGCTATCGCCCCGAAGGCCTGTTGCCTTCAACGCGCGTGAAACGGGAACTACATTCGGAACAGCAGATCGCAGACAGCAGTTAGGAGGTGGCGAGCCACGCACATTCGCTATCTGCTAACCGCCATCCGCGACTTTAAAAATGCCCCTCCTTGAACTTCATCAGCTGACGGTGCGGTTTGGCGGTGTGACCGCGGTGGATGCCGTTGACGCTGCGGTGATCGAGGGGCAGATTGACTCGATCATCGGCCCAAACGGGGCTGGCAAGACCACCGTTTTCAACGCGATCACCGGTATCTACGAGCCGACGCTGGGAAAGATTGAGTTCGAGGGGCGCGAGCTGCGTCGCCCGCTACATCCGGCGGTGTTCATAGTGTGCGCGGTGATCGGTCTGCTGACGGGGCTGGCAGCCGCCGTGGCGATGGTCGATGCCGACAAGCTCTGGCTCGCGGCCATCAAGCGAAATTACGAGGCGAATCAACCCTTTTCCTGGAGTGCCGTAACGCAGGGTGCAGGCAGCTATTTGCGGGGCGATCTCGTCGTCGAAAAATCGGGCCGCCGCTGGAAGGTGACCAGCGCCGACGGCCTGAAGTCGCTAGGCAGAGTTAAAACTCGCGAGCAAGCCGCAATACTCCGTGACGAACTGCAATCCAAACTTTCCACCGGCAATGACCCTCGGCTTGTCGAAGTAGCGGCCGATAATCGTACGCGCCGCCGACACGGCTGGCTGGCACTCGTCGTGGGAACTGTGGTTGGCGCCGCGGGAGCGTTCTCGATCTGGAATCGGGCGCGACGTTCGCCTGACTACATCGCGAATTCCGGGATTGCCAGAACGTTCCAGAATATTCGGCTTTTCAAAAACATGACGGTTCTCGAGAACGTGCTGACCGCGATGGATCGGAAGTTTCGCATGGGAGCGTTGCGGATCGCGGTCCACGCGCCTGGAGTGCAACGCGAGGAGGCGGCGCTCGAAAAGCAGGGGGTGGAGTTGCTTGCCCTGGTCGGCCTGCGTGCCCTCGCCAACGAGCTGGCCAGGAACTTGCCGTACGGCGACCAGCGCCGCTTGGAAATCGCCCGCGCGCTGGCCACCGAGCCGCGAATGATTTTGCTCGACGAGCCGGCCGCCGGCATGAATCCCAGCGAATCGGCCGACCTGACCAGACTCATCCAGCAAATCCGCCGGCGCGGCGTGACGGTACTCTTGATCGAACATCACATGAAGGTTGTGATGGGCATCTCCGACCGCATCACCGTGCTCGATTACGGCAAGAAGATCGCCGAAGGCACGCCCGCGGAAGTCCGCAGAAATCCAGTCGTCATCAAAGCCTATCTCGGTGACGAGGAGATAGGATGATCTGTTTAACGGCGCGGCTTGCCCGCTGTGACTCGCATTGTTGCTCCTCGCGTATCTGGGTGACGAAGATATAGGTTGATCTGTTTAACGGCGCGGCTTGCCCGCTGTGACTCGCAATGTCGCTCCTCAACGTCGAAAATTTGCACGCTGGCTACGGCCCGATCGAGGTGCTCAAGGGCATTTCGTTGAAAGTTGGCCCCGCTGAGATCGTGGCCATCATCGGCGCCAATGGCGCAGGTAAGACCACCACGCTAATGACGATCTCCGGCGGTGTGCGCGCGCGGGCTGGCAGCATTTCGTTTGAAGGCCGCGACATCACGCAAGCGCCGGCGCACGAGATTGTGCGGCTTGGCATCTGCCAGTCGCCGGAAGGGCGAAAAATCTTCCCTCGCCTGAGCGTTCGCGAGAACCTGGAAATGGGCGCTTTCACGCGCTCCGATCAAGCCGGCATCCGCCAAGACATCGAACAAGCGTTTCAGCGCTTCCCGATTCTCCAACAACGACAATCGCAGGCGGGGGGCACACTCTCGGGGGGCGAGCAACAGATGTTGGCCGTGGCCCGCGCGCTGATGGGCCGGCCGAAGTTGCTGTTGCTCGACGAACCCTCACTGGGCTTGGCGCCCATGATCGTGCTCAAGATTTTTGACGTGATCCGTGAACTCAACCGCGAAGGCATGGCGATCCTCTTGGTCGAACAAGCTGCCCGCATGGCGCTCAAGCTGGCCCACCGCGGCTACGTCATGGAGACAGGCGAAATCACCATGAGCGATGAAGCGGCCAGGCTCCTCGACGACCGCCGGGTGCAGGAGGCGTACCTGGGAGAGTAATCAATCGCCGGACCCAGGAACCCGCCCCGCGTCTTTGGGCTGCGAAGTTGGGCTGCACTGACCTGGCCTGATGAAACGAGCGGAAACCAGGTGGATTGGACTTGCGGGGAAATGAAAAAACTGTTTGCGCAACTTCGTGTGTTTTTTGGATTTCAGGTCCAAAGCGAAGGAGCGCAACAGTGGCCAAATCATGGACGGAGTTTCGGGGGCAAGTCAAGTCTCGTTGTTCAGCCTGGACGCGGGCCTTGTGGTTGTCGCGGAAGAGGTTTGCCAAGCGATGTCCGACGGCGCGGTGGAACTACGCGACGCGGCCGAAATACTGCGAAAACAGCGCCCCGACTCGATCACTCTCGGCGACTTCAAGCACCGCGCGGCCAACGTACTGAAGTCGATCGTCGGAGGCGACCCGCGTTTCGCCGAAATTCAAACGCTGGTCGGCCAGACGCGATCGGCGATTCAACAAACCGAACTCGCGCACCTCGTTCCTCCCAGCGTGCAACCGAAGGCGCGGTTCATGAACCTCGCCGCGACGCTGCATTGGGCAACGATGATGCTGTGGCTGCTGGACACGCCGGAGGCGACAGGCCGCGTGAAAGTGAAAGACGTCCGCGCATGGCTGCGGAACAACCTGCCGAAGACGCTCACCGCAAAACGCCTCACCACCCACAGCGAATTCAACGCCACGCAACTCGGCGCAACAAACACTCCGGCAACCACTTAGACCGTTTCATCAGGCCAGGCTACCCCCGAACCCGGACAGCAATAGCTGACCGGGCTACCCGCCTCCCGGGTGCGCAACGTGCGATTGCTCTTACGAGGGGACTCTTGGGAACGAAGCC
>SXHT01000329.1 GCA_005773095.1 Planctomycetaceae bacterium | reverse complement strand
GGTCCCGGTGTCGTGACCGTCGTCCCGGCCGGCGTGGGGCCCCCCAGGTAGGGCTCGACCACCGTGCCGGCGCCGTACGATGGAGCGCAGTCGCCGCCATACGTCGCCGATGGCACACAAGCGGGCGCACAAGCCGGGGCACACGCCGGAGCGTAGGTTGGAGCGCACATCGGCGCGCACGCAGTGGTGCGGCCCCGCATGCAGTTGCAGCCGCTGGCATGGGCGATCGCCATCAGCATGCTCGACAAAACTAGAAACCTCTTCATTGTCGTTAACTCCGTCAAGGGAGGATGGTCGTTGGCAAATGGGGACTGGCTACCAGCGTCAAAGCACCTGGCACGACCGGCCTGATCGTTACACGAGGTGCCTGTCCCCTTTTTCCAACTGAGCGCAGCGACGCACATTCCATGGCGAGGCTGTGGGCCAAGCAACCCTACAACACGCCGAGCGTTTGGCAACCGCCTCATGGAGATTTTTGTCAACTAATCCTGCCGCTGGGGCGTCTGGCGTGTTGAAAAAGTGCTACATTTTCACATTCCCACCGTCCCACCGGCAGTCTATTCCATGCGATCTTTGCCTCGGCGAGTCTCGCTGCTCGCCCCCTGCCTGCAGTTGGTCTTGCTCGTGCTCTCGGTGTCCACCCCCTGGGCAACAGCCAGTTCACCGCCACCCTGTCTTTGCCCCGGACGTCCGTGCGATTCGCTGTGGTTGGTAAGCACGCGTGCCTTGCATTGCGGCGATCCGCGTTTGCATGCGGACGAGCTCACGTATGAAGTGCGCGACCAGCAAAGCCATTGGCAACGTTCCAACCTGGCCAGTTTTCTGGCGACCGATGACCCGCGCGTGACCACCGTCATTTGGATTCACGGCAATCGCTACCGAGCTTGGGAAGCTTGTAGCGAAGGCATTTCCACCTATCGGTCACTCGCCAATTGCATTACCTGCGAGACCCCGATGAGGTTCGTGATCTTTTCTTGGCCCAGCGAGCAAATCAAAGGTGTTCTCGATGACGTCCGTGTCAAGGCCGCCCGCTCGAATCCGAACGGCTACTACCTGGCCTGGCTCGTCGATAAAATCGGCGGCGAGGTGCCGGTGAGCTTGATCGGCCATAGCTACGGCGCCCGCATTACCACGGGGGGACTTCATCTTCTCGGCGGCGGCGTGCTATGCGGTTGGACGCTCGACGAGCGAGCGAATCCCGATCGGCGGCCGATAGATGTCGTGCTGGCCGCGGCGGCGATGGATGACCATTGGCTCGTCCCCGGCCATTTCCACGGTCATGCGCTCTCGCAAGTCGAGCACCTGACAAATATCGAAAATTCCTGCGACCCGGTGCTCGAGCGCTACCACTATCTGTATTGCCGGCGCAGCAACGCCGAAGCCATGGGTAAGAGCGGCATCGCGGGCCTCAGCCGACTGGGCGCCGATCGTGCAAAGATCCAGCAGCTCGACGCCAACTGCTACGTGGGCAAGGAACATGGCTGGCAGAACTATCTGGCCAGCGGTCCTCTTATGGCACGGTTGCGTGTAAGCTCGCTGCCGCAGGCCGCCGAAGTCATCAGCCCGTAAGCATCGGCACGTGCAAACGATTCGCTGGGAAGGCGTGGTACATCCGCAGTTCAAACTGCGATAGCGTGGATCCGCCAGGGGGTCGGGAGTTGATTTCGCGGAAGTGATTTTCTCCATGGTATAGTCAACTTCGCGAAATCGACTTCCGAGCCATTCTACCCGACAGCGCGAAGACTGCCTGGCCCTGACGGGGGCGGCCGGCTGATTGACGCCCACGCGCGAAAGTGCTACAACCCCCTCAATTGTCGCACCCTAGTCTTAGAGAACTCCTGCCATGCGATTTGTGATACCACGGGCGCTGTGCGCGCTCTCGCTTACCGTTTCCGCAGTCCACGCTGCCGACGATTTCGATCGCCTTGTCAAGATGCTGCCGCGATCGGCCAACGCGGTCGTCATTCTGAACATCGATAAGGCGATGGCCAGCCCGATGGGCAAGTTTGAAGGCTGGCAGCAGGACGTGGAGAAGTCGTTCGAAGCCGGCATCACCCGCGTGCCTCCGCAGGCCAAGCGGTTCGTGCTCGGGGCGGAACTCGACTTCGATTATTTGAAGCCTCTCTGGGAAGCCGCGGTGATCGATTCGCGCGAACCGGTTTCAACCGCGACGATCGCCAAGAAACGGGGCGGCCAGACCGATACCATCGAATCGCTCGCCGCGGTTGCCCTGCCCGAAGACGTGTACCTGATTCAATTTGACGAGACTACGATCGGAGCCATCGGGCCAGCCAATCGGAAAATGGCCACGGGCTGGCTGCGCGACATGAAGGCGGGACTGAATCTCTCCTCGTACCTGGCGAAAGCAGCCTCTTACTCCGACGATACGCGGAGCGATATTATCGTTGCCGTTGATCTCGACGGGGCATTTTCGCTGGAGAAAATCGTTGCGTACCTCAAGCAGAACCCGGCCGTTGCCAGCGGCGAGGTGAACGTGCAAAAGGCGGCCCGATTTCTGTCCGACGTGCAAGGCGTGCGATTGGGAATTCGCCTGACGCAACCGCCGACGGCGGCGATCGCGGTCGATTGCACGGCGCCGGTGGCGGTTGACGCCGACGTGGCCAAGAACGCCTTCCTTCAGGTGCTCTCCGACGGTGGCGTCTTGCTCGCTGAAATGCGCGACTGGAAATGCGAGGTCAAGGGCGCCGAGGTGTCGCTGCAAGGTCCGCTTACCAAGAACGGATTGCGTCGCGTGCTCAGTCTGGTCGACTCGCCTACTTCCAGCCAACCTGCCAGCGCCCATGCGGCAACGCCGGTCGGTGACACGACATCGACCGATCCCAAGCAGCAAATGGCGCAATCCACGAAGAAGCATTTTCATGAAGTCACCGAGATGTTCGACGATCTGAAAGGCGAAATGAAGAACGCCGCCAATCTGGCCGTCACCTCCACGTACTTCGACCGCTATGCCAAGCGAATGGAGCGGTTGCCAGTGCTCGACGTCGATCCGGTCATGCTCGACTACAGTGGGTACGTTGCCGGCGAGCTTCGGGCAGCGTCCGGTTCGGTCCGCACGATGGGCATTCGCGGGGGTTCGCGGGAGGCCCAGATCAATTACTCCGACATCGATTATGACTACGCCTACGGATACCGCAGTGGCTGGAACGGAAGCGCGGCGCTTGCAGTTCCGGTTTCGGATGGCGTCGGGGCGGTCAAGGCTGTTGGCGCCGAACGACGAAAGATTCGAGCGGAAGAGAAGGGGATCATGGCCACCGATGTTCACCAAATCCGAGCCGACGTGATCGACGCCACCAGCAAAATCCGCCGTGCGATGACCGAGAAGTATCGCGTTGAATTTTGAGATTGATTCTCGAACCCGCGCACGTCAGGTCTGGCTGAAGATCGAATTTGCCGCGATCGCCGCGCCTCGTTTGAATGCGCGTCCTTGCTCGGCCAGCAATTCCTCGAGAGCCGCCAACACCGGCAGCAGATCACCGACCGTGAACACCTCTCCCCACGGCCGCTCGAGCCTGGTGACCTTGGCCCAAAAGAATGCGAACGGGCGGATTCAGGGGTTGCATGGTTGAATTGGGGAAGGTTGCCTTGCGGTCGAGCAACGCCCGTCCGCTAAGCCGAAAAGGGTTGTTTTATCAGCGCGCTCAATTGCTTGAACTCGGCTGAACCAGCGACTTCGCACAGCTCAAACAGTGCCGCCTCTGTGGTGGTTAACGTGGCGCCGGCGGAGTCCATGCGCCGGAGTGCCGTTTGATAGTCAATCTCGAAGCGAGCACCGATGGCGTCCACGGCAAGAAAAACCCGGTAGCCGGCGGCGAGCAAGTCGAGCGCGGTCTGCTGGATGCAAACGTGCGCCTCGATGCCGCTCAGCAGTACCTTGGGCACGTCCAGCTTGCCGAGCTGTTGCCAGAACTCGTCACAGCCGCAGCAGCTAAAACACAACTTGGCGGCCAGCGGGCCGGTACGTGCGGCAAGTTCGCGCGCCGTGCCGCCCAAGCCTTGGGGGTATTGCTCCGTTCCCAACACCGGTACCCGAAGGATTTTGCATCCGTCGATCAAGCGGCCGATGTTCCAGACGACGCGATCCCCACCAGGAATCAGCGGAACGAGCTTTTCCTGCACATCGATCACGACCAGCGCCGTGTCGCCGCGCGACATCAACTCGTGGCTGCGAAAGTACTGGGCAACCTCTGGCATGGCGTCAGTCTACCAAACGTCGCCGCCCACGGGCAGAGTAGCAGGCACGCTCCACAATCCAGACGCCGTGGTGCCCCACTATGCCGCCAACATGTTGCCGCATGGCCTGGCGGGATTCCTCGTTGCGTCGGTCTTTGCTGGGACCATGTCAACGATCAGCACCAGCATCAACTCCCTCGCCACCTCGACCGTCATGGATATCTACCAGCGACTCATCCGCAGCAACCAATCGGAACAACACCACACGCGGGCAAGTCGTTGGGCCACGACTTTATCGGGCGCCTTGGCCACCGTCGGCGCCCCTTACGTGTCGAGACTGGGGAAACTCATGCTCGCCTTCACCACCATCCAAAGCCTGATGGGGGGCATTATCTTGGGAAACAGAAACCTGCACCTCTCGTCGAATTCGCCGGGAAAATGAGCCAGTCCCCGGCCCGTGAACGTTTGCCATAGAATATTTTTTTGGGGCGATTGACAAGGGGGGGCGGCGCGAGATTAATATCACCGTCGTCGCAAGGTTGCGGGCGATTCCCGACCCACGCTCATTGAGAAATGTCGAATGGCTGCAGTGAACTCGAAAAAGCCGTCCGCTATTTGTAGCGATCGTTGGAATGGTAGTCGTGCCCTATCGCGATAAGTGCATTGGCCTTTTCGATGATGCCGGCGTTTCTGGAAGCCACATCCAGACATACACTCCGGCCTTTACATTCGGATTTCTGCACCTGCTCAACGCGCCTGGCACCGGCGCCAATGGGTTTGACAATATCAGCCTGATCGAAGGAGTGATCCCGGAACCCTCGGGCATCGTGCTGCTGGGGCTGGGCATAGTCGGTTTGGCGGGGCTGGTACGGAACAGACGCCGCCAAGGTTAACTGCCAGGGAGATTGAGGGCAGGCAGAGTGGGGGGATAGGTACATTTTGC
>SXHT01000328.1 GCA_005773095.1 Planctomycetaceae bacterium | reverse complement strand
TGGCCATCATCAGGTTCCAGGCTTTGAATGGGTCAAAGTTGCCGTGGTCATCCGTGAGCAGTGCGGCCGGTTCGGCGGCGCGCAACCGCGGGATAACACGCTCGCGCAAGATGCCGCTGGCGGCGTAGCGACCGTTGGAATTGAACCCGAAACCGACTACCGGCGCGCCATCGCGGATGACGTCGGTGACCAGCGCCACCACCGAGGCCGTCATCTGCGAGAAGTTGATATAGGCATTGCGCATGGGCGACGCGATGGCGATGGTTTGGTCGTGGATAGCGACGATTTTCATAGGGGCACCCTGCGGCAGGCAGTTTTGCTGGTAAGCACCGTCTCAACGCGGAGCGGGTTGAACGATTTGGCAGCTTTTTCAGCTGCCTCGCGAAAGGTTCTGAATTGGGACTGGAATAGCCTTGCGATCGAGGCCACCCAGGAAAGAAAACGGGTCAGGGAAAGAAAACGGGAAAGAAGACGGGTCAGAACGTTCTTGTGAACCAGCTGAGTTGGATGCGGTATTCCTGGGGGGCGTGCCAAGACCTTTGCGACCAATCGATGATGGCTTATTCGTTTAGCTGCTTGCACCGTGAGCCTACACTCGGGTCTAATGGCGCCGCAATTGAGTCACCCCAACAGCCTCCATGTGACGGTGAATTTATTGTGGAGCATTCTAATTGCTTTATCTAAATTCAGCAATGGAAACCGCACTGTTCTCGCGGGCATAGAAATCACAGTATTCAGAATCCATGCAGCGCACAGAAATTCCATAGGAGGCATTCATGTTTCGTATTTCGGCCGGCTCCCCCGGCAATTATGGCGACGCCGTGACGCGACGAACCTTCGTGCAGATCGGCGTGGCGGGTATGGCTTCGGTTGGTCTATCATCTGTGTTGAAAGCCCGGGCGGAAAACGAAACCGCGACCGCTGTCCAAAGTAAAAAAGATACGTCTGTCATTCTATTGTGGCTCGACGGAGGGCCAAGCCACCTTGACCTTTACGATATGAAGCCTGAAGCGCCGGCAGAAATCCGTGGCATCTGGCGACCGATCAAGACCAACGTGCCGGGGATTGAGATCTGCGAAATGCTCCCACTGCAGGCGAAGGTGGCCGACCGGTTCTCGCTCATTCGTTCGTTGCATCATGGGGATTCCGATCATTTAGGTGGCTCGCACCTGGTACTCACTTCGCGCGACCGTCCAACGGGGGACACCATTGGACAAAATCCGTCGATCGGCTCAATTGCCGCCAAAGTCTGCGGCCCGCGGCGTCCCGGCTTGCCGCCTTATGTGGCGATTCCGGAAGCGAGGGTGAACGATTTCCGGCCGGGCTTTTTCGGCGGCAACTATCTGGGCCCGCAGTACCATCCTTTTGAGACCGGCAGCGATCCCAATGGGGCCAACTTTAAGGTCAATAATGTGCGACTTGCAGATGGGCTTACCATTACGCGACTAGAAGACCGTCGTTATCTTCTGATGCATTTAGATCGACTTCGTCGCGAGGTCGATGCATCTGGTGGGCTCGATGCAATGGATCGCTTTCAATCTCAAGCATACCAGTTCGTTACGAGTTCGGTAGCTAACAAGGCGTTCGACATCGGGGCCGAACCCGACGCATTGCGCGACCGCTACGGACGCAACACCTGGGGTCAGTCCACGCTGCTGGCCAGACGGCTGGTGGAAGCCGGTTGCATGTTCGTCACTGTCCACATGGGGGGATGGGACCAGCATTGGGACTTGCAGCCTTCCATGGAAACCCATCTACCCAAGATCGATATGGCAGTGTCATCGTTGCTACAGGATTTGAGCGATAGTGGATTGTCGGAAAAGGTGCTGGTGGTAATGTGTGGAGAGTTCAGTCGCACGCCGCGGATGAACGATGGTGGCAACGGCGGGCCACCATTGAGCGTAGGCAAGCCCGGCCGCGATCACTGGGCGGACGCGATGTTTGTGCTGGTAGCAGGGGGCGGGGTTAAGGGTGGTCGTGTTGTCGGGGCGACCGACCGTCATGGCGAGCGTCCGAAGGAACGGCCTGTCACGCCGGGGGATCTCCATGCCACGATTTATCACGTTTTAGGTGTCGATCCGTCAACGTGTTTTCTCAATCGCTCGGGCCGACCGGTGCCGGCAATTGACAGCGGGACGATCATTTCAGAGTTGTTTTAATCGTCCACTTCCAAGTGCGACCAACGAATGTGAATATACGGAGATGAGTTGTATTCGCTTTATGAGCAAGAACTATCCATCCAGTCCCCAGGTCATCACAGGCAGAATTCCCACAACCGCACCTTCCGCCGTCAGCTTTCGTAATTCGATGGATGCCTTTCTGGCAGCGCGATTGCAGCGCGAAGGCCTGACAATGGCACCCGCTGCGGACAAGCGCACCCGATGTGGACAAGGGCACCCGATTTGGACAAGGGCACCCGATGCGGACAAGACGACGCTCCTGCGCCGTGTTACGCTCGATCTCAGCGGCTTGCCGCCGACGCTGGGCAAGATCGATGCGTATCTTGTGGACGAATCGCCGGATGCGTACGAATGGGTTGTCGATCGGCTGCTCGCCCACCATGCCGCCGGAAGTGGCCGACGCCTGGGCGATTCCGCGCGATCAGCGCAGTGAAAAGAGACTACTGGCGCTGCGCGACTTTCGCCGGCCGAAGCCGCACGACCTGCTGATGGAGCCGCTCGATCAGGCCCGCGCGAAATGATTGGCCGCCGCGGCGACGTAAGTTCAATCGCCGCAAGCGAAAGTGCCATTCGAAGTGATCAGAGAGCGAAACGTTTAATGCCATCTTTCAGTTTTGTCACGTTGAAGTTCATCAGTAATCCGATCTTGACACCTGCCAATTTCGTGTGCGTCAACAGACGGGCTTCGTGAATTCCTCTGATCTTTTCGACGCTCTTCAATTCGACGATCAGTTGCTTTTCCACGAGAATGTCAATTCGGTATCCACAATCGAGCCGACTGTCTTTGAATTAGTCGCAGGTGGATTCCAGCAGCCCCGGTCTCGGATGTTGGTGAACTTCGATGGCACAGTCGATAACCCGATTGTATAGGTCGTCGAATTCCATCTTCGCGTCCTTCGCGTCCTTCGTGGTTCCGATCCCCCGCGTCGCCGAGGTTCCAACGCGCTTGAGTGGCGAGAAGGATAAGCTGCCGGGGCCGCCTGCAAGACCTTCATGCCGCGCGAAACCAGGATGGCGGCCCCGGTCAGCTTCAGCCGATTGTCAGGCTCCGCTTGCTGCACCGAGCAAACGCCAGCCCGAGGGCCACGCAAGGATCAGGCCCCAAAACACCAAGGCCCGGCCGATTGCAGCGCGCAGGCAGCATTTCACTTTCCATCGGATCGGGTCAGCCGAGATCCTCATCGGATTATCCCTCAGCGCCCCGGGAAACCCCATCAGGAGCGTTCCCTTGACGACCATTGCCGCGCCCGCCGGCGCCAGGAACCACTGGGCCAGCTCTCTGGGCAGAACCCCAACCGAAAGGCTGACAACACCGAAGAGGAAGAGCCCCCCACCGATCAGCCGCAGCCGCAAGGGCCGCCGGCCCTGGGATGCAGCCGCAACGAGCTGATAGACACCCGGCCAGAACAGGCCAATTGCTGAAGCAGGAGGCCGCAACCGAGTTAGCGCCAAGGGTATCACATTCTCAATCCGCATGGACCTAACGACCAACCTATCGAAACAGCGATCCGAGGGCATCGGTCGATACTTTACTCAAGGCGTTTCGACGCCTGAGCGGCAACTGCAACACGGCGGAAAGGTTGAGGAAAAAGTCCCTCAACCGAATGGCACTGTCGTCTTCGGAAACTCTTTTTGCGTCGTCAGTTGAGCTCAAGTGGTTGTTTCCGCAAGGCGGCGCGGGGTTGTTCCATGTGATTGTAGGTCTGGCGACGACGATCGAGCGTTGCCAACTCATCCGCCGGATAGGTGACTCAATCCAGGAGGGTGGTCACCACCACGAGCGACCGGACGCCAAAGCCGCGTTCGGCCACTTGCACCTGCACTTCGCGCAACCGCAGGTACGCTGGCATTGGCGCGTAGGTGGCGTCGTCCATCCAATCCGGCTTCTGAGGACGCGGCCAATCGACAGGGGGATCTGCTTTGCCCAGGCAGAGTCGCTGCAAATTGCCCGGCCGCTGGCGTCACTTGGCTGAGCGCTCGACGTATTCATGCCAGGCCTGACATCACACCGCGCGTGCAGGCGGTGTCACTTCACCAGCCGCACCGCGGGGTTTTCGATGATATCCTGGAAGAGTTCGCTGAGCTCCGACTCGTAGCCGACCGGATTGCCCGAGGTTCGCGGAGCCTGGCCGTCTTCGTTGTCCGTGCCGCCCATGCGGGCCATGCGGTCCATGAAGTCGTAGTTGGTCCCCAAGCCGATCCCCAACGCAAACACTTTCCAGTGCGCCGACTCCATGCTGTTGGCTTGCATCATCGCCGCGTCTGCGGTATAGCTGCCGCCGCCGTACCAGTCGCTGCTGGGATTTGCAGTGCGATAAGCGCCGACGGTGCCGTCACTGGACGTCTTCAGATTGGCCATACCGTCGGTCAACAGCACAACCACTTTTTGCGTATTGATTCGGCCCGCGCCTCCTTGCGTCGAAGGCTTGATGTGGTTTTGGCCATAGATCAGCCCGGTTTCGGTGGCCGTGCTGGACTGGTCGTCGGCTACCGCCTGCAACGTGGTGCAGATCTGCATGGCGGCGTCATAATCGGAGGTCAGTGCTTTACGCAATACCGTGCCGCTGACGGTGTCGAAGGTTACCACCGAAACCCAGTCGCGTTGATTGGTGTCAGAAATCGTCGAATTCCGCGTCTTCACCTCCTGGATGGCGGCGATCAATGACCGGCGCGAGGCATGGGTCGGCTGCTCGCGCGGTGGGAAGCTGAACGTGCCACCCGCCGTCGATTCGGAATGGTACGGGCAATCCGCGCTGGCCGTGGAGAGCGGCGTGTAGTTTGATCCATCCGGCCTGCCATTGCGGCCAAAGTCCATCATGAACTGCACATAGGTGCGATAGCCAAGCTTGTTGCGGTAGCTGTCCCGCTCCGTTGTGCCAGCCGACGGGTACGATGTGCTGTTGGGATTGTTAAAGTCGTTGATCTGATCGCTATCCTGGCTGGGTGGCAAAGTGCCGCGGTTGCTCGGCGGCGTGCCGACGCCGCTGTTGACGGTCTGGCTCGAGATGATGTAGTCGAGGTACTTTTCCCAATAACCATAGTTCGTGCTGCTGTCGGGCGTGGGATTGGCGTTCGGCATGATGACCGCGATCTGGTAATCGATCATCCACTTGTAAGCCTTGGACTTCCGGGTGGCTTCGCTATTGCTGGAAGAAATTCGGTAGGTGCTGGGAATCGACGCGCTGGTCAGCGGGCCCGTATTCGACGTAAGGCGCGCGTACGCTTTACTGTCCTGCGTGACGCTGAGCGGCTCGCCAACGTGCTGCAGCGTACCCGGGAAAGTGCCGAAGTTGAAATCGGTGAATATGTCCTGCATCATATCGCTGGCGACGGTGGGGTAGCCCTGCGGCGTCAACTGGTCGCTGATGGCCTTGGTGGCCCAGCACGGATCACAGTCATCATTCATCGAACCGGAGAGGTCGACGACGAAACAAATGTCTCGCGGGTTACCCATCGCCACGGCTTGGGCTTGAATGGTGGTCTGATCGACGCCGAAGAGCCTGCCAAAAAACAAGTTATTGCCTCCGGTCGAGGCGTTGCGATTAGCGGTTACGCGAACGGCATTGCTTACGGATTCAGACGGAGTAAATGTTCGCGCGGTGCTGTCCCAGGTGCCGTACTCGATGTCGTTTGCGCCCAGCGTCACGGCCTTGCCACCCGCCTTGTGGTAAGCGGCAAACTCCTGGCCGGTGCCAATTGGGTCTGAACTCTCTCCGCCCAGCACGGCGGCAGCCGCCATGGCAGCGCTGTCGGCAGCCACCTGCAACTGGGTCTTGAGCAGCAGTATCACGCCGACGTCGATCGCGAAGGCGATCATGCCCAGCATGGCGATGATCATGAAAGCGGCTAGCACGACAATAGCACCGCGACGCGCGCGGCGCGAACGCAAACGACCCAACATAGGGACACCCCAATTTTGATCGAGGACAGCGAGAGGACGTGGTACCCCCGGCTCGGCCGGAGAAAAAATGGCGAGAACGACTGAAGCAGCTAGAACAGAAAGGCGGGAAATGACCCGGAGGTACGTTGGCTGGCGCGGCGACAGCCGAACTCCGAACATTACAACCTTGTGTCACAAACGGCCCGTTGTCAAATCAAAAATCAAAGAGCTCAGGATGCGTCGGCGTAAGCCGGAGGAACGTCGCGAATGAATGAGTCGCACAAGGTAAGACCTGGCCAGTCGTTTCGACCTTGAGTGATGCGTGTTGTCGGGTATGTGGATTCGTCTGTTTTCATGCTCAGGCGAGCGCGATGGATTGGGGGTGGCTATGCTTACTATGTCCTGAATCGGGCCCATGGGCGGCTCAGGCGGTTCGGCGTCAAGAAAACCCAAAATAGCGGTCCCGAGACGCTTACAAGGTGCAGCGGCTGGACTAAAATACGTATCAGTCCGCGCTGGTCAACATCGTCGAAGGAAGGAAAGTGTTTTGACGCCCGCCGCGAATTTGTCACGAACTAGTGAGACCCAAGCTTCGTCGCGGCGTTTGAGAGGCGGGAAGAAGCGAGATTCGCTGCGCCGGTTGAGCAGACGTGGCACGGGACGCGCCGCTTCTTTGGGCGATACACTCCCCGGCATGAATAAACCCACCGCACGCCGCCGTTCCACCGGCAAGAATTCTGAGTCCTGGCAGGCGCGCAGGGCCGAGGCCCGCCGCTTTCGCGATGCCCGCGATTGGTCGCAGTTCCACACTCCCAGACACCTCGCCGCTGCCATTGCCATCGAGGCGGCAGAGTTGCAGGAGCGGTTTTTGTGGAAGACCGACAAGGAGATCGACCGCGACGTGCAGGCGGGACCCAGGCGCGACGCCATCGTTGAAGAGGTCGCTGACATCTTCCTCTTCGCACTCCTCATTGCCGATCGGCTCGACATCGATGTCGGCAAGGCGATCGCCGACAAGCTCGCCGCCAATGAGCGGAAATATCCCGTCCCCCTCGCCCGCGGCAACGCCCGGAAATATACGGAGCTGGGGCCGCAATGATCATCTACGCCGAAACGAAGCGGCACTTCCTCGAAGACGTCGACTTGAACCGGCTCGAACGGCGGCTGATCGACGGCTTCGAGCGGCAGACGGGGGGTGTGCCCGCCGACCGCGGTGTGTGGGCGGACGAATACACGCGGTTCTCAAGCGCGCTTCGGCGGGCCGATGTCGACGACGACATGCAGGTGGCCATCGAATACCACATCTCCGCCGCCGGCCGATCGCGGGTGGATGTCCTGCTGGCCGGCAACGATGGCATGAGGGACAACGGTTTGGTTCTCGAGCTCAAGGCCTGGAGTGACGCCGACAAGTCGGACGTGCCAGACCTCGTCTGGTCGCCCTATGGCGGCGGGTCGCTCGCGCAGCATCCCTGCGTGCAGGCCCGCAAATACAAGGGGCTGATTCTGCGGTTCAACGCCGACATCGCGGAGAAGGGCGTGGGCATCCACTCGGCCGCCTACCTCTTCAACCTCGTGCGCCGAAAGCCGGAACCGCTCGAGGATCCCCGCTACCGCCAGATCGTCGACGACACGCACCTCTTCCTCGCCGACGATACCGATGCCCTCTCGAGGTATATCGAGAAATACGTCCGGCACAGGTCGCGGCACGACGTCCTCTATCTGCTGGAGAAGGGGCGGCTCATCCCGGCCCCGGCGCTGATCGAGTGCGTGGGGAAAATGCTCGACGGCAACGAGGAATTCGAGCTGCTCGACACGCAGAACGAAGCTTTCCAGATCATCCGGCATGCGATCGCGGGAGTGGCGACGGCCGCCAAGCGGCAGGTGTTCATCGTGCACGGCGGGCCCGGTACCGGAAAATCGGTGATCGCCGTACGGCTGCTGGCCGAGGTGCTCACGTCGAAGCGGCTGGGGTTTCTCGTCGCGCCAAACAAGGCGTTTCGCGACACGCTGGCCGAGCAGCTCACGAAGCGGCGCCGCGATTATCGGGAGGATGGAGAGTCGCTGTTTCGGTCGTCGTGGAGCTTTCACACGGCCGACTTCATGCAGGACAAAACCCACGAGGTGTTGATCGTGGACGAGGCCCACCGGCTCAAGGATCAGGCCTACCAATACAAGGGCCAGAGCATGGTGGACGACATGGTGCGCACGGCCCGCATCAGCGTGTTCTTCCTCGACGAGACGCAGCGGGTGCAGTGGAACGACTCGGGCAGCGAGGAGCGGATCCGGCAGGCCGCGAAGAAGTTCAAGGCGAATGTCCACGGCCCCTTCACGCTCACGGCCCAGTTCCGCTGCGGCGGCTCCGACGGCTATCTCAACTGGCTCGACGACGCTCTGCAGCTGCGGGCCACGGGCAACTTCGACAACTGGGCCGACGAGCAGTATGAGTTTCAGTTGTTTGACGACGCCAAGCAGATGTACGCGGCACTCAAGGCCAAGAACACCGCCAACAAGGCCCGGCTGATCGCGGGCTATTCGTGGGAGTGGCCCAAGAAGGGCCGCCAGCGGCATGGGCATGTGAAGCACGTGCAGGCCGACGGCCTGTCGCTACCGTGGAACTTCATGGGCGAGAACTGGGCGACATCGCAGGATGGCATCGACCAGGTCGGCTGCGTGCACACCTGCCAGGGCGTGGAGTTTGATTGGCTGGGCGTGCTGATCGGTCCGGACCTGCGGTACGAAAACGGAAGGGTGGTCGGCGATCCCGCCAAGCGGGCGAAGACGGATAGTTCCCTCAAGGGCTCGAAGAAGGCCCTCACGGAGGCGAAGGGGGACGCGGCTGCGACCGCGCGGGTGCACGAGAAGGTGCAGGCCATCATCAAGAACACCTACAAGGTTTTGCTCTCGCGCGGCCGCAAGGGATGCTTCGTGTGGTGCGCGGATCCGGCCTTGAGGGAGTATCTACGCGCGCGGCTGCGACTGGCGTCGCGCACCTTTGCGGACCAGGCGGCGAGGCCGACGGAAGGCGAGTCGGGCTCGAGCACGCTCCGCATTGAGCCCTCGCCGCCCGGAATGCCATACAAGGAGTGGCTGCCGCTCTATGACCTGCAGGCCGCCGCGAGCGAATTCGGCCCAAGCGTGGCCGCGGAATGCCTCGGCTGGGTGCCGACGCCGGCGGGCGTGAAGGGCGACGAGCGGTTTTTCGTGTCGCAGGTGTTTGGCACATCGATGGAGCCGCTGATCCCGGACGGCTCGTACTGTGTGTTTCGCTGCGACGTGGCGGGCAGCCGCGGCGGCAAGATCCTGCTCGTGCAGCACTGGGCGATCAGCGATCCCGAAACGGGCGGCTCGTACACGGTGAAGGAATATCGATCACTCAAGGTCGAGGATCCGGAATCCGGCAACGACGCCACATGGACCCACACTGCGATTCAACTGGTGCCGCGGAACAAGGACTTCCGCGCGATCTGGGTCAACCCAGACCACGTTGAGGAGCTGCGAGTGATCGCGGAGTGCGTCCACGTGATAATGCCATATGGGTTGCCGCGCATCCCCATAAGGTCGGATACTGCTCCAAGGCCACGATCGTAGAATGTTCCCCCGCATTCGCTGTTAGGCGATTTTGTGAGCCATGCCCTGGCCAGCGGTCGGTGGTGGCAATGGCTTGCCCCCACTCGTGAGCGTTGTCAGCCAATCATCGACGATACGGCACAATTGCGCGTACACATCAGCTTTGTCGTCTCCGTGACAGCACGGACCGATGATCCCCGAGCATTGGCCAACGAAGCACTGATTTTCATCCGACCATGCCACCTCTTGACTCTGCCGACGAAGCAATTGATTCTGCGCCATGACCGAACCTATCGTGTATTTGAACGACGGCTTCGTTCCTGCCTCGCGGGCGAAGCTGAACATCTATGATCTGGGCCTTGTGCTCGGTGCGACGCTCACAGAGATGACGCGCACGTTCCGGCACCAACCGTTCCGCGCGCGATCACGTTGCTGCTCGATCTGGATGGCAATGTAACCGAGTGCGCAGGCTCGAACTTCCTCATCGTCAAGGGCCGCACCATCGTCTCACCCACGACGCGCAACATCCTGTGGGGCGTCAGTCTGCAGACCGTAAAGGAACTCGCGACGGACATCGGCATGGAGTTTGTGGCGCAGGATTTCCAGCCCTACGATGTGGTCAACGCCGACGAGGCCTGGCTGACCGCCACGCCTTACTGCCTCGCCCCCTGCACGACGATCAACAACATCCCCATCGGCAGCGGCCGTCCTGGCCCGGGGTTCCAACGGATGCTCCTGGCGTGGAGCCAGCGCGTTGGCCTGGATATCGAAGCGCAGGTGATGCAGACGGAGGCCTGACGCGCATGCATAGGATTCTCCTCGTTCTCACCGCCCGGCTGCCGGCTCCGCTGGCCGATTGTCGCGCCGCCGGTGGCTGTGTCCCAGCCGCCCGCTTCGGGCTGTGTTTCGCGTTGCCGCCGGTGTCAGGAGAAGGGCACTAACATCTCGAAGGCACAGTCTGGGCGGTGGCACCATCGAATGGCCTGCTTGTTCAGCGCTAGAGACTCAACGACTTCCTTCTGCCGCTGCCCGCATCCGGTTTGGGTTCTGTCGAATTATCCCACAGTGGCTTGGGCCGGGCGGGTAATCCCAGCGCGATCACCGTTAGCGAAGTACCGACCACGACGGTGGCGACCATGAAGCTGGCAGGAAGGCCGAAGCCATCGGAAATCGCGCCGAACATTATTGGCGTCAGACCGGTTACCAATCCCAGCAGCGGCAGCAGGGCCATATTGTGCCGCACGCGGTGGGGGCGGGAACAATTCATGATGTAGTTGGGGTAGTACACTCCGTACAACTCGCCGGCGCCCATCAGGCCGAAGCACGCCAAATACCAGGCATGCGGCATCAGCAGCACCCACAAAATGCCGCAGAGAATCATTCCGCCAGTCGCTAACATACCTAGTTTGGCATTCGTGCGGCTTAACAACCAACCGAGAAACAGTCCGGCGATCACCTTGAACGAAAACCGCAGCGCGTTTTGATAGCCCACATACGCCTCGGCCGGTTGATCGAGTGCCACTCGGGTGTAGAGCGATAAGTTGTTGTTGATCGTTGATCCGCAATCGATCAGCACGTAGGCCAGCAGGGCCAACAATAGCACCCGATCAGCAACCAACTCGCGGCCACCTTGGAGCAAGCCCGACGCCCACGTCGGCCCGTCGGGCTCCTCAGCGACCGTCGGCAACACAAACATGGTCGTTAGCAGCGCCGACAAACCGAGAATCGGTCCGGTAGCGGCGAACAGGACCGCGAAATTCCAGGGAAACTGCAGTGGCGCAAAATTCAGACTCCGAACAGTCACCCCTTCGGAGCCCGACCACCAAGGTATATTGAGGCTGCCGGAAAGCACCCATTGGGCGATCAAAGATCCGAGCACGGCAAACAGCGGACCAATTCCAAACGTCAGACTAAACGCCAGGCCGCGGCGCTGCGGCGCCACACCACGACTGATCATCTCCCATTGAAACGGATTCAGCACGGAGCCTGACGCGCCGATCAAACCGCAATGCAGCAGCACGGCCGTCAGCCGCAGCCAATTGGGGCTGGGCAAGTAGAGCAGCGCCGCCACTGCCAGACCGCTCACCGCGGAGATCGAATAGCAAGTAATGATGACCGGCTTGATTGCCGCCACCGAATGAAACCGCCACGCGACGATAATCGGCAGCACCGCAGCGACGAACATGGCGGACGTCGGCAAATTGGCCACCGTATCGGAATAGCCCATCGCCGTGATCAAGCTGGCCTGCGTGATGCCCACATAAACAACCGGCGCTGCAAGATAAACCAGCCCATTGGTCAGCGCAAAAATTGCGACGTTGCGCAGTTGTTGCCGACGAGTCAACGGGAAACTGTCGCTCTGCGCCGCAATGTTGGTTGGCTGGTCCATCGGGTCTGCGACCTCACGGATGGCTTACCATAGCATTTGCAGCAAGATACTGCGACAGGATTCTCACAATCGTTCAAGTCCCATTTCATCCTATTGAGATCTCTCGGAACTGCTCGGAAGGGCCAGCGCGATTTAGAACCGGTAACCGTTCGCGAGCCAGGCGAGGGGGACCGGCCCATTTTCCCGGGCACCACGTTGGGCAACCCGCCAACAGGACGATGCACTTCTGGCGAATTCGCCGGGAAAATCAGTTAGCCCTCGGCCCGTGCACGGTTACCCAAAGAAGGGAATCCGATTGCCCGCGTCACGCCAGCAATTCGGCGATGGCGCTTCCCTCGCTGAGCTTGATCGGTCGCGGGCCGGGGGCAATATTTTCGACCGTGGGGTCGAGGCCGACCGCTTTGAGGATCGTGGCGTGAATGTCCGCAATCTTGCGGCCTTGCGCCGGCGTTAGCCGTGCGCCATCGGGATCGGTCCGGCCTAAGACCCGGCCGCCGCGGATACCGCCACCCGCTAGCGCCACGGTGAAACCCCCGGGCCAGTGGTCGCGGCCGCCGAATCCGTTGATGGACGGGGTGCGGCCGAATTCACTAGCGCAGATCACAATCGTCGTCTCCAGTTGGCCGCGTTCCTTCAAATCGGCGATAAGCGCCGCGAAGGCCGAGTCCAGGATATTGTTTTGCGTTTTGCAACCGTCGTGATTGCTGGCATGCGTGTCCCAGCCTTGCAGCGTCACCTCGACACAACGCACACCGTTTTCCGTCAATCGCCTGGCGGTCAGGCATGCGCGGCCGAAAGGGGTCTCGCCATACTTCGCGCGCAGTTCCGCGCTTTCCTTGGAAACGTCGAAAGCGTCGAGCTGGTCGCTGGTCATCATCGTACGCGCGCGAGCCACCGTGTCGGCGTGCAGTGTCGCTTTTGCGCGAGCCATGCGACCACGGGCGAATGCGTTTTCGACCACTTGCAAGTCGTCGAGGCGCTTTTGCATCCGATCGTCCGGCACGCGGGCAGCCAGATCGGGGACGGGGTTGAGCGGATCGTAGATTTTGAAGGCATCGAACTGGTCGCCCAGGAAACCGCCGCGGCCATACCACTGGCCGGGCAGGATCGAGACGTGCCGCGGAATATCGGTCTGGCCGATCGGCAACGCATGGCACAGGATTGCGCCGAGGGTCGGATGGACCATCACCGGCAGCGGCGAGTAACCGGTCTTGACCAGGTACGTGCCGCGCTCGTGGTCCCCCTCTCGGGTGACAACATTGCGAATCAAGGAAATCGAATCCATCTGCTCGGCCAACCGCGGCAAACCGGCCGCGAGTTTGACGCCGGATACGTTTGTTTCAATCGCTTGCGTACCGCCGGAAATGTCTTTGCCTGGGTGAGGATCGAACGTCTCCAGCTGGCTGGCGCCGCCACCCATCCACAGCAGAATCACCGACTGAGCGCGCTGACGTCCGCCTTGTTGTTCATCGGCGCGAGCCAGCATCGAAGCCAACGGCGTCAGCCATCCGGCACCGGCCAGCGACGCGGTCTTCAGCCAGGTGCGGCGATTCCAGCCGCTGCCCAGCAGGTCGGATGCTACGCCCACGTTGGCCGTGGGCACGCTTGCCAAGGCCGACATCCGGCGAGTATTCAGTGATTCCATGAGAATTCTGTGGAGTTGAGCAAGGTCCAGACCATGTCTTCCATCGCCCCGTTGCGGTCGGTGGATTGCGCGCCGCGCAGGCGTGCCTGAAAGTGGGCCGACTCTTCGGCCAATGGTCGTCGCGACAGCACGACCAGGTACGCCGTTTCCACCGCCGTGGCATCGTCGGGCGCAAGTTGCGCGATGCGCGACGAAGCTTGCAACAAGCCCTCGACGGTCCGGTCGCGGATCAGCTCGCCGTTCATCATCAGCAATCTCTGCGGAATCGTGCCGCCTCGATCGGAAAACTCGTCCTCGCCGAAGTCACCGTACTGTTGCACGAAATCGTTCGTGCTGGCCGCCTTGATGGCGCGGAACAGAACGTGCGATTGATAGTCCAACGTCGCGAGTGACGCGGCCTGCAGTACACCGCCAACCACCTGCTCGGGACGTAAACGGATCATGGGGAAAGTGGCCCACAGTTCTTCATGCCGTTCGGTCAACTCTTGCCCTGGGCGGTTCGGATCGGCAGCACTGTCGAGCTGAAAAACCTCGGACGCCGCGATCAGGTGCAGCAACCGCTGCAAATCGTAGCCATACGCCACGAAATCGTCGGCCAGGACGTCCAGGGCCGGCGGCAGCGGCGCTTCGCTGGGAATGTTGTCCACTGGCTGGACCAGCGGACGACCAAACATGATCGCCCAGGCCCGATTCACGATCGCTCGAGCGAAGGCTTTGTTTTTCGGATGCGTCACCCACTGGGCCAGGCGTTGCCTTGGCAGACCCGCATCGGGGCAAAGTTCCGCCAGAAACGGCACTGAGGGTTCGACCGTCCGTCTTTCCAACGTGTCACGGTCCTCGACCTGGTACGTCGATCTTCCGTCGCGGACGCCGACCAGCGAGTTTTCGGCCGGGCCAAAGAACGCCGCCAGACCGTTGAAGTGCGACTGCTTCCATTGCTCTTGAAAGGGGTGATCGTGGCACTCCGAGCAGTCCAGCCGCACGCCCAGGAACGACCGCGCAACCCGCGAGGCCAACACGTTCTCTTGCACGCCAACGTCGTTGTCGTCGGGCTTGATCGCGACCGTGATAAAGTTTGACGCCGGCTCGCTGGTCCACAGTCCGTCGCTGGCGATCAACGTGCGCACCAACTCGTCGTAGGGCCGGTTGTTGTGAATCTCTTCCGACAGCCAGGAGACAAACCGGCGGCGGCGATAAACCAGAAACGGTCCGTCGATGACGCCGACAAACGCCCGTGCAAACCGCTCGGATAGATAGTCGCTGGCGCGGCGATCCTTAAGCAGCCCCGCGACCCACCAATCGATGCGGTGTGCTTCGTCGCGGCTTTGCAACAAGCGGACTTCTTCCAAGGACGGAATGGCGCCGGTCAGGGCCAGCGAAACACGTCTGGCAATTGCCAGGTCGTCGGCCTTGGGCGACGGAGCCAGTCCCGCCTGCAACCAAAGTTCTCGGAAAGACCGGTTGATTTTTGCGACAGCTTCCTTAAAGCCCGCTTGTTTGTAAGGCGCTGGGTCAAAGTCTTGCCATTGCTCCGGCGTAACCCGGGGCCGTAGGCTGCTGGCCAGCGCCAGCACGCCGGTCAGGCACAAGCCGCCGAAGACCAGATTCTTGGCCCCCATCGATGAGCTCCTAACGTCCGATACCCTTCCCGTCCACATTTCGTAACTGTTCACGGGCCAAAAGAGGGGGACAGGCACATTTTCCCGGGAACCACGTTTGGCAACTACCCAACAGCACGAGACAGCTTTCTTGAATTCGCCGGGAAAATGAGCCAGTCCCCGGCCCGTGTACCACATTTCTACTTCGGCGAAGCAGCAATTTTATTGCCCCAATATTCGAAATGATCATCCGAACAGGGAATAGTGAGATGCCTTGGAGTGATCGAAAACCTGGCGACCCAACCGCGGCGCAATACTCTTATGCGGATTTGGCGGGCCATCGCGTCGGCTTGGGAGTGGTGTATCGGCGGAATGGCGCTGACGCTGGCGCTGGCCGTCGTAGCGCC
>SXHT01000327.1 GCA_005773095.1 Planctomycetaceae bacterium | reverse complement strand
GTTCTTGGGCGTTTGTGCCATCGAAGACGGCGCGCCTCGGCAAGAAGCTTGCGCTGCCGTTACTCGATCCCTTGCTCACGGAACTGCGGGCGGCCAAGGTCACCAGCCTCTCGCCGCATGTCTTCCCGGAGGAGTTGAAGCGTTGGGCACGCGGCGATCTCAACCGTCGCATCGGCGCGCACTTCGAGTCGTGCGGGATTGTGACGAACGAGGCCGTTGCTGAAGGCTCACAGCGGCAGCGGCAACGTTGCGTGGTTGGCTATCATTCGCTGAGGCACACTGCGGCTTCGGTGGCGGCACAGAGTGGCGTGAGCCTCGGTTTAGTGCAGCGGGCGCTCGGGCATAGCACGGCCGACATGACGCTGAAGTACACTCACGCCGACGATGCGGGCACCCGCCAGGTGATGTCCGCGCTGGCAGATGTCATCAACATGCCCCAGCATGCGAAGGCAGAGGTGGTCGCGTGAACACCGCGACTTTCGCCGACGGGACCGAGTTCCGTTTCGACCGGCTCGGCGGCGTCGAGCGCAACGAAGCGCTGCCGGGCGCCATCGAGGTTCTTCACCGCGACGCCAAGGGGTATGTTTTGGTGAGGACTTTCGTGTATCTCGACGGTCGCCGGCTCGGACCGGAAGAAGATTGGCACGACCTCACTCCAGAGCTTGCGCCCATCGCGGCTCGCAAGGAGCGCGACCGGCGCATAAAGGACGCACACCATGCACAACGGCTGAGCCTGCACGATGCTGTGCTCTGGTGCGTCCGGGTTTGCCTGCCGCCCGAGCTGGTGGGCTACGTGCTCGACTGCTTACCCGGTCCTGCCGACGTGGCGCGCCATGGGGGTGATTGAGGAACGCCCAACTACTGCGCCCGGCCAACTGCCCGTGCTGCGAAAGCGGCGCGGGCTTTATTGTTCTCGGTGCCGCCGCTTGCGGCCCGGGCTGCCTTGGCGTACAACGAGGCGGTCCGAGAGCACGACTTCGCGCCAAGGGACGAACAATGAAACCGAGTCAGATCCAGCTCACGAACACCTCTCCCGAGCTCGAATGGAGGGGCACTCCCAAGGACCGTTTCCTTCCAATGGTGGATGGCCGGGATACTCCTGAATTCCGCAGGAAGTTCGCTGAATGGCTCGCCGAGGAATGTCGAGTCCGGGAAGTTCGGTTGTGCTTTGATGCCGAGCCGGACAAGAAAATTGAGGCCCATCGAACCAAGGAGGGGGCACCTATTTCCGGTAGGATGAGGCGCAAGGTAGTGGCCGTGACCAAGCAAGAAGCTGACATCGCGACTCGGGAAATCGACACGACGATTCCCCCGTCCAAACGAGAGAAGATTACAAAAAAACTTCAGGCGAAGGATGATCGGATCAGGAAAGCGTACGTTTCGAAATTGGTTGCCAAGCTTGCTCCTCGGGAGATTTTCGAGCAGGTCGCCTACTTGAATGATCACTTGACGGCATTGGCTAAGAAGTGGCGCGTTCCTTTAGTAAGGAAGGATGGCCGTCCCATTCGCATATCAACCGAAGAAGTTGCGGGGGATTACGACTGGGAACGCAATCGGCGGGAGTTGCTGGAGGACGGAAAGAGAGTTGCCCAAGGAAAAAAGCAAACGCCATCAGCCTACCCAGACCGGGCACTGCGACAGATCCACGAAGCAGAAGACCTTGGCGGGGAGGCTGCCAGGGTCTTCGCCAGACCTGATATCGCCGATGAATCCCTGTCGCTGTGCATGATTGCGTCCGCTCTGGCAGCAGGGAGCAAAGACGGCCGCGATTGCCCTCTCGCCGAGACCAGTCCTCTCGAGCGTGCCGCCCTGCTATCGGCGTTCGATCAAGACCGCGAAGCATTGAAGAATTCAGTGACAGGGTGGCTCCTCGCCCACATTCGATTCATCCGTGGGGGAAGCCGGCAAGGCTTGCGGGGCGATGTCGATCAACTCGCCAGTGAGCTTCGCAAAAATGAGGAAGGCCTCGATGTGGAGTCGATCAGAGAATTGCGAAAGATTCATCGTGCGGCGCGCAAATACCCCCGCCTGGTTGATGCGTTGCGGTGGTTCTTCTTCCCTGGGCTCACCTTCGATCAACTGAGGAATAATCGCGCCCTGGTATCAAAGGCCCTGAAGTACACCGTGGAGATAGATGCGGGACGCATCGTTTGCTTCCTTATTACTGGAGAGCAACGTAAGCCATCACTGCTTCAGCGGTGGTTTGAAATTGGTAAAACAAACAGCAAACACCGTCTGCGTAAGGCCCTCGCCATTCATCACGAGGGTGGAGTGGTGGCGCGCCGAATCGGCAAAAAGGACACCGAAGTGATTTCCGCTGTCGTCGAACGTTCGGGCTACGAAGGCAAAAACGCTGGAAGAGCGAGTGAATTGGAAGCGGTTCGCCAAGTGCGGAAACGGATGAAGGTTCGAATGCCGAAGTGACTGTCAATCGCGTTCGCTGGACGCCTTTTCACGTCCGATGAGTGAAGAAGCGTCCAGCTCATTTTTTGCGTGTAGCTGGGGCTGCTGGGTACGGTGTCATCGTGCAAACCGATGTCACACGGCTACACGCCGATACCCTCGCAACCGTGCGAGTTGCCCTAAGATCCGACCCTGCACGGCTCGACACCGCAACCATTCAACGCGCCACGGCAAACCTGGTTGCCGGGCTAAGCTCGTGTCCTCGGAAACCTGAAAGTCGCGGGGTGAACCAAGCTGAGGCATCCAGAATTCTCGGGGTTTCGCGCTGGAGCATCAGGCGCCTGGTCGCCGACGGAAAACTGACCCAAAGACGCCTGCTCACCGGACTCGTGCGATTCGACCGCGCCGAAGTCGAGGGGCTGCTCCATGGGGGGGTGAAGTGAACGCCTTGCAGGTGGTTTTGCTTCGGGCCATCAGGGCCGCCCTGTGGGTTCCTGGCGCCGCGTTCTGGTGGGCGGCGCACTGGCGCTCCCGCCTCGACACCAAGTTGGAGTTGCTACGCCAAGCGACTGAGGAAGGAGGGCGGTCGTGAGTTGCCTCGACGCGGCCATTTCCTATGCGCGCAAACGCCTGCCGGTGTTCCCATGCCAGCCGGCCGGGGAAGGCGCGAAAAGGCCATATCCTCGCACGCACGGATTCAAGGATGCGACCACCGATGAAGCGACCATCCGCTCTTGGTGGAGCGAGCACCCGGACGCACTGGTGGCGCTGCCCACGGGGGCGGTGAGCGGTTTCGTGGTGCTCGACGTGGACGTGGACATTGCCGCCGGCAGGGACGGCGAGGCTTCGCTCAAAGCCCTGCTCACCACGCATGGCGCCGTGCTCCCCGAAACGCGAATCGCACGAACCCCGCGAGGTGGGCGCCACATTTTCTTCAAACACCCGGGACGGCATGTTTACACGCGCACGGATTACCCGGCCCAATTCCTCGATGTTAGGGGTGACGGCGGTTACGTGATCGTCGCGCCAAGTCAGACATCGGTGGGTCGCTATGAGTGGGTAGCAAACCAACCGGCCGCGCCCATGCCCACGTGGCTTGAAAGTCTGCTCACGGCCCCAATCGTTGGCCGCGCTGGCCTGATCGTTCCAGCCGTTGCTGGAATCGTTCAAGCCCCCGATGATGGCCGGCGAGTCCGCGACGCTCTCAGCGTCATCGCATCCGATTCCCGTGACATCTGGTTGCGAATTGGGTTCGCCCTCCACAGTTGGGACTCGGGCGAAAGCGGTTACTCGATTTGGCGCGACTGGTCCTCTAAGTCCGAGAAATTCGACGAAGCCGTTCAGCGTCGAACTTGGTCATCAATGAAGACCGACCGGCCGGCTGGCGTTAGCATCGCCACGTTGTTTGGGATAGCCCGCGAGAACGGGTGGCACGACCGCCCGAAGAGCAAGACCAGCTCCATCGCTCGCGAGTATCTGCTAGCCGAACTGCCAGCCTCGTGGCCCGACCGAAAGCCGCTGCCGGACACGATGCCGCCAGTGACGCCGCTGCCGCTGGCCGCGCTGCCGAAAGCCATGCGCCCATGGATAAGCGATTGCGCGGATCGCATGCAGTGCAGCCCGGACTTCCTGATCGCTGCTGCACTGGTCGCGGCTGGAAGCGTGGTGGGGAACCGAATAGGAATCGCCCCAAAGCGCCATGACATTTGGGTGGAAGTTCCGATCTTCTGGGGCGCCATCGTTGGGCGCCCAGGCACCATGAAAAGCCCGGCCCTGGGCGCTGCCTTGGCTCCGATCACGCGACTTGAAGCCCAGGCCGCAGAAGAATTTCGGCAGGCGGAAGCCGAGGCAGAAGGTGAGGAATTGGTTCGCGACCAACTGCGGAAGCGCGAAAGCAAGCGAATCGGAGAAATCGCCGCCAAGAACCCTGACGAGGCAAAACGGCTGGCGATGCAACTCGTGGCCAGTGCAGATGAAGAAGGGCCAGCCTGCCGCCGATATTTCACCAATGATCCAACGGTGCCGAAGGTGGGCGAGCTGTTGCGCGACAAT
>SXHT01000326.1 GCA_005773095.1 Planctomycetaceae bacterium | reverse complement strand
GGCCAGGAAATCAGCTACGAGCAAGCGCTCAACGGGGGGCACGAATTGGCGCCGGACGTGGACAAGCTGACGATGGACTCCAGCGCCCCGATCATCGCCAACGCCGAAGGCAAGTACCCGGTGCCGATGCCCGGCATCAGCCGAGACCGCGAGTCTTTGTCGTAGGTCAGGTTTTCCAGCCAGTAACCGTTCACGGGCTGGGGACTGGCTCAATTCCCCGGCGAATATGAAAGAGGCGTGTCCTGCTGTTCAGGGC
The DNA here is from genome assembly GCA_005773095.1 of Planctomycetaceae bacterium. Lineage (GTDB taxonomy): Bacteria > Planctomycetota > Planctomycetia > Pirellulales > PALSA-1355 > SXHT01. The sequence goes on along the minus strand of SXHT01000326.1, from coordinate 5,350 downwards.
CAATCCGTGATTTCCATTCGGCAACCTTGTAGGGCCGGCTTTGCCGGCCGTGGATGGGAAAGTGACGCGAATCCGGCCGGCACAGCCGGCCCTACGGCGGATCACTGATGGGCCGTGTCCTGCTGTTGGGTCGTGGCCCAACCTGGTTCCCGGGAAAATGTGCCTTGTCCCCTCGCTTTGCCCGGCTGAAAAAGCTGGCCGATCGACCACGCCTGCCGCGCTCGGGTGGCAGGCGTTTTTCATTCGTGCCAGCACCATCGGCATGTGCTAGCAACCCTAGGGACAAGGAACAACTGATCTTGTTTGCTTCGTCATGATGAGCGTACGTTTTGCGGCAAGGCTAATTCCCCCAGCAACAGGAAAGTGATCATGTCCCTGCTCCGCCTCGCAGCGCGATTTGTCTCCATCGTGGCTCTTCTGATCCCTGCTTGCGACGTTGCCGCCGCCACGCCGGATGCCAAAGTCATGGCGGCCTCGGAAGTGCTCAAAGATATGCTGGTCACTCCCGCTCGAGGCATTCCGCACGCAATCCTGGAAGATGCTGAAGGCGTGGTGATTATCCCTGAGGTGATTAAAATCGGCTTCATCGTGGGCGTGCAGCGCGGCTACGGAGTTGTGCTTATGCGAGAGGACAATCGGGCCTGGAGTCTGCCCAAGTTCGTAACCATTACGGCGGGGAGCGTGGGTTGGCAGTTGGGGGCTGAGTCTTCCGACTTCGTGATCGTATTCAAGACTCGCAAAAGCGTGCAAGGATTGATGCAGGGCAAGTTCACGATCGGGGCCGACGCGAATGCCGCGATTGGACCCGTGGGACGACAGATCGGCGCGGCCACCGACGCCAAGTTGGGCGCTGAAATCTACACCTACGCGCGCAGTCGCGGTTTGTTCGCCGGCGTCTCGCTGGCCGGCTCGTCGCTCGACATCGACCGGTTGGCCGAGGCCCAGTATTACGGCAGCCAACCCGGCCTGCCGATTACGCACGTGCCGGACTCGGCCAGGCAGCTTGTGTCCGAGCTCGCACAGTACACCGGCGGCGAAGTTGCCGGCGCGCCAGTTCAAGGCCCAGCGCCTCCGGTTCCGCTGGTCGCCGACGAGCAACTGGAACGGCAGCGGATTAAGATTCTGGAAAACGCTCGCGCGCTGGGTCCAGTTATCAATGACGCTTGGCGTCGCTACCTGGCACTGCCCACTGAATTTTCAACGCCCGGGCGGAAGCCGACGCCCCAGTCGCTGCGGTTTGTGCTCGATCGGTTCAATGCGATCGCGGGCGATCCGCGGTATCGCGCGCTATCGGACCGCAAGGAATTCGGCGCCACCCGCGACGCGCTAGCGCGATACCACGAGATGATCACCGTCGCAAAACCCGCATCGCTCGATCTGCCGCCGCCACCCCCCTAGGCCCGACACCAGCTTGCAGCTTCGCCGGAATTCGGCCGGTGGCGACTTACGGCGTGGCGGGCTCGGCAACGGTGTCCGGTCGCCAGTCACAGAGGTGGAGTTCAACGCTGCGGCGGCCTTTGTAGTCGTTGATCACGGGGCGAAATGCGATGGCCAATTCGCCGTCGACCGAGGCAATTGCGTCGGCCCATTCGCCGCCGCCAAAGGCCACGCTGCGAAATCGTGTTCCATGTTGATTCAGGCGCAGCGAGAGATGCCGCTCGCCGCCGCCAATCTTCTTGGGAGGCTCCACAAGCCTGATGCCGGTCGTACAGAGCACCGGCCGGGGGTTGCCGCAACCAAACGGCGCAAGACGCTCCAGCTGTTGCACGACCTCTGCGGTGAGTGAGCTGAAGGGTACTTCAGCGTCGATTCGCAATTCGGCGGTGCGGGACGACTGCGAAATTTCACCCGCGGCGTGCTCGACAAAGCGAGCGCGAAAATCGTCGATTTGCTCTGGGTCGATCTTGCATCCCGCCGCCGCCGCATGGCCACCATGCCCCAGCAGCGTGTCCCTGCAGGCGCTTAGGGCACCGTGCAGGTCGAATCCTGGAACACTGCGGGCCGAGCCGACGCCCGGTTTGAGGCCGAGTTCGTCGAGTGCGATCATGACCACCGGCCGATGATACTTTTCCACCAGGCGGCTGGCGACGATGCCGATCACGCCGGCATGCCAACCGCGGCCGACCAGCACGAGCGCCGCATCGCTCACGGGATCGAACTCTTCTTGCGCCTGTTTGTTGGCTTCCAGATAGATGCTGCGTTCGATGCTCTCGCGACTGCCGTTGAGTTCGTTCAAGTACTCGGCCAATGCGGCGGCGCGCTCGGGGTTATCGGTGGTCAATAGTTCTACGCCAAGCGCGGCCTGCCCCAACCGACCCACGGCATTCAACCGTGGGGCGAGCGTGTAGCCGATGTCCTCGGCCGTCAGTTCACGTTTCTGGTCGAGTCCCGTGAGCTTGAGCAGGGCCGCGATGCCAGGAGTCGGCTGCTGGAGCAAACTACCGAGTCCATGCTTAACGATGATCCGGTTTTCGTCGACCAGCCGGACAATATCAGCCACGGTTCCGAGTGCCGCCAGACCCACCGCCTGCACCAGGAACTCGCGCATGCGGTCGCTCACCTTCTTGGCCTGGTTCGCCCGCTGGCAAACGGCCCATGCCAATTTGAACGCCACGCCGGCGCCGCATAATTCGCCAAAGGGATAGGCTGTGCCAGGCAGTCGCGGATGCACAATCGCCGCGGCGCACGGTAAACGTTCGGCCATTTCGTGATGGTCCGTGACGATTAATTCCAAGCCCAGCTCGCGCGCCACTTCCGCTTCCGCAAGAGCGGTGATGCCGCAATCCACGGAGACCACGACATTCGCGCCCTGTTCGGCCAGTGTGCGCAGCGCCTCAACATTGAGGCCGTAGCCTTCGTCAATTCGGTGCGGCATGTAGGTCGTCACGTCGCCCCCCAGCAGTCGCAGACAGATGGTCAAAATTGCCGTGGCGGTCATGCCATCCAGATCGTAGTCGCCGTAGATCACGATCTTGCGACGATCACGCACCGCCGCCATCAATCGATCGGCGGCAGCGACGACGCCCGGCAAAAGTTCGGGATCTCGCAGATCGGAAAGCTTGGGGTCGAGAAAAGCGCGGGCCTGAGCCGCATCGCGTATCCCCCGGCAAATCAGCATCTGCGCTACGACAAACGGAACGCGAGCCGCCTGTTCCAACGCCCGAATCTCAGCCGCATCATGCGGATGCACACGCCATCGCTTGGGCATAACCGTCCTTGACTGCCGGAGGCCATACAAAGATTGACGACTGCAATTCGACCACAGTTGCTGGTCGATTTCAAGCTCCCGTGCCCCGCTCTCACGGCCAATCAGTGCTTTCCATTCGGCAACCTGGTAGGGCCGGCTTTGCCGGCCGTGGATGGGAAAGTCACGCGAATCCGGCCGGCACAGCCGGCCCTACAGCGGATAACTGATTGGCGCGCGGCTGGTCGTGTTGGGTGGCTTGATCGTGTTCACCGGTCGCGACCAGTAAGCACAACTCCACTACAGCACCCAGCCCTGCCGGTATTCACGACGAATGAACTCGTCGGCTTCCGGCGCGTTCCTGGCTTTAAGCGCAACAGCGTCCCACTCCAGCTTTTTGCCGGTGCGGTAGGCGACGTTGCCCAAATGGTTCGCTTCCGTGAGCCAGCCGGAGTATTCGAAGTCGGCGCTCGCCGGCTTTCCCCCCTGGCACGCTTCCAACCATTCCTTGTGATGCCCGGGCGATCGCGGAATCGTTGGCTCCGGTCGTTGGTAATCGGCGAAGACTTTCTCTGGCAGTAGCAGGTGCTTGTCGTAATCGCAAAGCAACATGCCCTTGTCGCCAATGAACAGGTGGCCGTTGCCCCATTGCGGAATTCCGCCCGACTTCCAAATCTCGGGCTTCATGTTGCCTTGATACCACGTGAGCTTGACGGCCGGCATGTCACCGCGCGGGCCGTACTCGTACGTGGCGCTCATCGTGGCCGGGGCAATTTCCGGATGCGGCGGCAGGCCGTGGGCTTCCACCGTTAGCGGCGCTTGCAGCTTGAGCGCCCAGAACGGCAGATCGTTAAAGTGCGAGCCCAGATCGCTCATCGTGCCGTTGCCAAAATCCCACCAGCGGTACCATTTCGGACCGGGGAAATAAACGGAGTGGAACGGCCGCTGGGGCGCCGGGCCAAGCCACAGGTCCCAGTTGAGGCCCGCGGGCAACGGCTCGCTTTCGTTGGGGCGGTCGGCGATCGACACAATGTCGCCGAATCGGGCGGCGTCTTCCTTGCTTTGCAAACCCCAAGCGCGGCTGACCCAAACGTGCGCCTCGCGCACCGGGCCGATCGCGCCAGCTTGAATCAGCTCGACGATTTGTCGATAGTTCTCCGTGGCATGAATCTGAATGCCCATCTGCGTGGCGACTTTGGCGCCAGCGGAGGCCTCGCGGATTTGCCGCGCTTCCCAGATGTTGTGCGTCAGCGGCTTTTCACAATAAACGTGCTTGCCATGCTTGAGCGCAAGCATCGTGGCAAAGGCGTGCGTGTGCTCGCAGGTGCTTACCACCACCGCGTCGAATTCACTCGCGCGGTCAAAGAGCTTGCGAAAGTCGGCGGCCTTGCGGGCTTGCGGAAATCGCGTCGCGGCGGCGTTCACCGCGTTTTCATTCACATCACACAAGGCGACGATGTTCTCGGAGGCGACCTCGCCCAGGTTTCCTGCCCCGCGACCGCCACAGCCGATGATGGCGATGTTCAACTTGTCATTGAGATTCCGAGCACGCAGAAACGCCGGCGCCGCAAATACCACCGAAGCGGCGACTGCGGTGCGAGTGAACTGGCGGCGATTGAGTTGGTGGGCTTGCACGGGGGGTTCCTTGATGAGTACCGAACGGATTTTCAATCTGTGCTACCAAACGGCTGATGCCCAACAGTCGATCACGTCTCCCATCTCGTTCGCATCCCCGACAAACGCTTGGGTCGTGTTGGAAACCCAACCTACAACAACCCCAATCGTTCTCGTCGATATTTTCCGCTGGCCACACGTTCGACCCAGACCGGATTGTTCAAATACCATGCCACCGTGTCAACCAGCCCTTCTTGCAAATTGTGGGCCGGTTGCCAGCCAAGCTCGCGGGCAATCTTGCCGGCGTCGATCGCATAGCGTCGATCGTGGCCAGGACGGTCCTGGACGAACGCAATCAGCGATCGACAAGGCGAATGCTTCAGACCGGGTCGCAGGCGATCGACGGTGTCGCAAATCGTTTCGACAATACCGAGGTTCGCCCGCTCGCTGTTGCCACCGATATTGTACACTTCGCCCACGCGGCCGGCGGCCAGCACGCGGCGGATTGCCCGGCAGTGGTCCTCCACATACAGCCAGTCGCGCACGTTCTGC